>CAVBOO010000001.1:0-54503 GCA_963597045.1 bacterium
GGTGTAACCGCCGAGGCCAAGGGCACCGATGCGGGAACCTACGAGATGCACTTGACGAATGACTCATTCGCTAACATGGATTCCAATTTTGAAGTTACCTTCAGGGTTGACGATGGTGTGTTGACCATTGTTCCGGCCGAGGTGACCGTTAGCATCAAGGGCAACACCGATACCCAGACCTACAACGGTGGGGAGCAGTCTGCCTCCGGCTTCGAGGTGACCGGCATCGAGGGTGATCAGGCAAGCCTCTACTCTGCAGATAAAGTTGCTTTGGCCGAGGGCGTTGCCGCCGAGGCCAAGGGCACCAATGCGGGGACCTACGAAATGGGCTTGACCAAAGAATCCTTCGTCAGCAACGATTCCAACTTCGCGCCTAGCTTCGAAGTCACCGATGGCTCTTTGACCATCGAGAAGCGCACGCTCGAGCTCAACGATTCCGCATCCCTTGTCTACAACGGCAAGGAGCAGGTTTTCAACATCGATGCCTCCAAGGTCACTGGACTTGTGCAGGGCGATAGGCTGAACCTCTTTAACGCTCAGATCAAGGGCACCGAGCCCGGTACCTACAACGAGGTTTCCGAGTACACCTGGGACGTCATCAACGACGAGCTCAACGTCACCAAGAACTACACGCTCAACGTGACGGGCGAGCTCACCATCACCGAGCCTGATTCTTCTGCGGACACCGACGCCGACAGCAAGGAGAGCTCGGATAACGGATCCGATAGCAGCTCCGATGAGAGCTCCGACACGAGCAGCGATTCCGCAACCCCGCAGACGGGTGATTTCGCCCAGTTCGCAATGGGCGCGGCCCTTGCAGCCGCCATCGCGGCGCTGGGTGCCCTCTTCGTTAGCCGCAGGTTCCGCGGCGCAAGGCACTAAGCAGTCTGTTAAATAACGGATGAACAAAGGGAGCTCGGCCGATAGGCTGAGCTCCCTTTGCGTTTGGGATATGGTTGCCGGCATAGAGCCAATAAGAGCCTTGTTCGTTTGCTTGCTCCACTTTCGGCGCCTTATGGCTGGGTGTTGCCAATGAGTTTGCTATGAGCAATCACTAGCTTGGTTCTTTTTTACTTCCTGGGCGCTTGCTGCAAGGTCCAGCCGCCGTCGACGAAGATTACTTGACCGGTGATGTAGTTGCTTTCCTCGCTGGCCAGGAATAACACAGCGTTAGCGATGTCGTCGGTGACGCCGCGCCTTCCCATAACCAGCGAATCGCACATAGCTTTCTCTGCGCTGGGATCCGAATAGGTGGCCTTGTTGATATCGGTGGCGATGGAACCAGGAGCTACGGCGTTGACGTTGATGCCGAGCTCGCCCAAGCCATGTGCGTAGGTGCGGGTAAGAGAATTGGTGGCTGCCTTGCACAGATTGTAGAGCGGCGTGTTCTGTCCCGTGAGGATTGAGCTAACCGAGCTGATGTTGACGATGGATTGGCCGCCACCGTTTTCCTTGTGATATTTGGCAAACCAATCGCAGGCGAACAGCTGGCTTTTGAGGTTGGTGTCGATGTTGCGCTGCCACATGTCTTCAGTGACTTTGCCGACAGGCGTCGCCTCCCAGATGCCGGCGTTGTTGACCAGCACGTCAAGCGCGCCGAAGCGCTCTACCGCAGCTCCTAAGAAAGCATTGATGGACTCCACGTTTGCAACGTCGCAGGTTTTATACATCACGCGGTCGTGCTCGCCGTGGGTGAAGGGTTCGAGCTCTTTAAGAAGCGCATCGATGTCGCGTGGGGAGTGGCCGCACAGCGCAACGTTTGCCCCGGCCTCGAGGAACTTCTCGGCGCAACGTCGCCCGATTCCTCGAGCGGAGCCGGTGACAACGACCGTTTTACCTGAAAAATCGTAGGAAACCATGAAGCAACTCCTTTCATTTGTGCTTAGCATCAAGTATAGACAAATGCACGCGAGCAAACTGTTTTGCTAGAATTAACAAAACTGCCGGCTGCCTGGTTGCCAGCAGATATTGAAAACAGATGTTTTAATTTAAGCCGCCTGATGAGGTGGCTTAAATTTACGGAAAACCTTGCTCGTCTAAGCTACCGAAAAGGCAAGCTCGAGCAACGTTATGAAGAGGTCAAGACAGATGATTACGTATCAGTCAGGACATGTGTGCGAAAGCGCAAGCACCCTTATCGAGGAGCAGGTTGCCAGCCGCATCAACATGAAAGACCATACGCTCTACGATTTTTCGCAGAACGCGGAGGATTTCGCGAAGAATTACATGGGGTGGACCTCGTTGGCCAGTGAGCCCCCTTACCCAATCGAAGAGATTCAAGCCTTTGCCGACGAGATGATTTTGCGCGGCATGAACACCGTGGTTCTTATCGGTCAGGGCGGCTCCACCCAGGCACCGATGACGATGACCAAGTACAACTCGGTTGATTCGAACCTGATTAAGTTCCGCACGCTTGATTCCGTGTCGCCGGCGCGCGTTCGCACCATCATGGCCGGCATTGACGTTGAGCACACCCTGTTCGTGCAATCTTCCAAGTCGGGTAGCACCATCGAGCCTGCGCTCGTTACCAAGGCGATCCTCGATTTCTTGGCGGATAGCTTGCCTGAAGACGAGATCGGCAACCACTTCATCGCCATCACCGACCCTGGCTCCGAATTGGAGAGGGAAGCCTATGAGCGCGGTTGGGCCAAGGTTTTCTCGGGTGAGCCCACCGTGGGTGGTCGTTATTCCGCCTTGTCGGTGTTCGGCTTGGTTCCCGCTGCTTTGGTAGGCATCCCGCTGCATACCTTGATGGAGAGCGCCGCCGAGGCCGAGCGCATCTGCTCCACGGACTCGTTGGACAACCCGGCTATTCTTCTTGCCTCGTTTTTGTATGACAATCTGCGCGCCGGGCGCGACAAGTTCAGCTTCCTGTGCCCCAAACGCGGTCGTGTTTTGGGCTTGTGGGTCGAGCAGCTTATCGCTGAATCGGTTGGCAAAGAGGGCCACGGCATTCTTCCCAATATCGAGATCGACCCGCTGACCTTGTCCTTCGACCCCGGCGATCGCACGGTCATCGTGTACAACACCAAGACCGACTTATGGGATGAGCGTCAGAATTTCTCGCGCTCCATCGAGTTCGTCAGCCCCACCATCCCCCGTATGGATTTCAAGGTCGACGGCGTAGGCGATTTGGTTGGCCACTTCGTGATGTGGGAATACGCCACCGCGATGCTCGGGTATTTGATGAAGGTGTGCCCCTTCGACCAACCCGATGTGCAGGTTGCCAAGACCCGCGTACTCGAGATTTTGAAGGAAGGCCGCCCCAAGCCCACCTGCGTTCAGGGCGGTTTGGTTGGCATCCCCTTGGGCCAGGTGGAGGTTTGCGTCTCCGATGCCCTGCGTGGCGATCTTTGGCGCCTTTCAATCGGCGAGTCCCTGCGCGTCCTGCTTGAGAGCATCCGCCCTGGCGACTTCTTCAGCATCAACGCTTTCTTGCCCTTCGCGGGTGAAGGCCGCCGTGAGGCTTTGGAGGAAATTCGCCACGCCATGGCTGATCGCTTCGGCACCGTTTCCTGCCTTGAGATTGGCCCGCGCTACCTGCATTCGGTTGGTCAGCTGCAAAAAGGCGGCATGAACAAAGGCGTTTTCCTGATTTTGTCTTCCGAGGAAGCGCAGGATATCCCTGTGACCGACGAGCGCGCTTCGAGCTTGGGCGAACTTGCCAAGGCTCAGGCTCTGGGCGACTACACCGTTTTGAACGAGCGCGGTCGCCGCGCCGTTTACCTGCATCTTCCCGATAATTCCGCGATGACCTTGCGTGCGCTTGCCAAGGCTATTCGCCACACTCTGGCGCAGATGTAAGGTGCCCTGCCATGGAAGCTTTGCATGTTCAGGTTAAGGGCATCGTTCAAGGCGTAGGGTTCAGGCCGTTCGTGTATCGGCTGGCCCATGAGCATGGCTTGAACGGCTGGGTGCTCAACTCCGTCGAGGGCGTTTTCATCCGTGTCGAGGGAGACCCTGACGAGCTTGATCGCTTTGTCATTCGTGTTTCCGAGGAAGCTCCAGCGGCAGCCCAGGTTTCGGAAATCGACATCGAGGAAGTTGAGCCGGAAGGCTACGAAAGCTTCGAAATCCATTTTTCGGACGACGTTCCTTCGTTGGAGACGACTTTCGTGTCGCCCGACTTGGCAACCTGCGATGCCTGCGTGTCGGAGTTGTTCGATCCGAGCAACCGCCGCTATCGTTATCCCTTCATCAATTGCACCAATTGCGGTCCGCGTTTCACGATTTTGCGGCAGCTTCCTTACGACCGCGCCAACACTTCCATGCGTGCGTTCAAGATGTGCCCGGAGTGCCAGGGCGAATACGACGATCCTGCCGACCGCCGTTTCCATGCTCAGCCAGACGCCTGCTTTGATTGCGGGCCTCAGATCGGTTGGGTGCGCCGCGCCGAGCAAAGCCCTGCTCTAGCTGATATTGAGTGGGCGAGCGATCGCGATTCCTCCGACAAGATCATCGCTGCCGCCGTTCGGCTTTTGCGTGAAGGCGGGATCCTGGCGCTTAAGGGCCTGGGTGGCTACCACCTGGTTTGCGACGCTGCAAACGAGCAGGCATTGGCCAACTTGCGCGCACGCAAGCATCGCGACGGCAAGGCTTTTGCCGTCATGCTCGGCAGCTTTGACGAGGTACGCGAGTTTTGCCAGGTGAACGATGCGGAAGCCGAGCAGCTTGAGCATCCGGCGCGCCCAATCGTCTTGTTGAAGAAGCGCACCGATGTGAGCTTTGCCGCCGGCTTGGCCGACAAGCTCCCCGAGTTGGGCGTCATGCTTCCTGCGACGCCCTTGCAGCACCTGCTTGTTCATGATTTCGGCGGCATGCTGGTTATGACTTCGGGTAACCTGCACGATATGCCCATCGTTACGACGGAGGCTGAGCTTTTCGATCAACTGGGCTCCATCGCCGATGGTTTCGTGGTCAACAACCGCGAAATCATCAGCCGCTACGACGACTCCGTGTTAAGAATCCTTGATTTAGGCGAAGCGGGCTATGTGACCCAGTTCGTCCGCCGCGCACGTGGTTATGCTCCCGCACCGCTTAACCTGGAGCCTTCCGCTCAAAATCCCGCAGACAAGGGTGCGAACCCTGAGGACGCCGGCGCCGAGCTGCATCAGCTTGCTGATATGGTTACCGCCAACCGCTGCGTGTTGGCTGCTGGCCCCGAGCAAAAGAATACCTTCACTTTCGCTCGCGGAGGGAAAGCATTCAACTCCCAGCATTTGGGTGATTTGGAGGACGCTGCATCGTTTGATGCCTGGCTTGAGACCATGAAGCTCTACGAGCATCTGATGAATTTCAACCCCACGGTGCTCGTTGCCGATGCGCACCCCGAGTATCTGCCGAGCAAATGGGCGCGCGAACAGGCAAAATCCCGAAAACTTCCTTTGCTGGAATGTCAGCATCATCATGCTCATATCTTGTCGGTGATGGGCGAGAACAAGCTCGCCGGCCCCGTGTGCGGCATTGCCTTCGACGGCACGGGCTATGGCTTTGATGGCTCCATCTGGGGCGGCGAGGTCTTGCTTTGCAATCTGCAGGCCTTCGAGCGCTTTGCCAATTTCGCCTACTTCCCCCTGCCCGGTGGGGCTGCGGCGGTGAAGAACCCCGATCGCACCGCCTTCGGCGCGCTGTGGGCCTTCGACCTTCTTGATCATCCCGGTGCTAAGCCGCTGCTCGATCGCCTATCCGCAAGCGCTGAGCTTCTGGAGCAGATGATCGAAAAGGGCATCAATTCGCCCATGACCTCCTCGGTCGGGCGTCTGTTCGACGCGGTTGCCGCCCTTACCGGCGTGTGCAGCGAGCCTACTTACCAGGGCGAGGCGGCCATTTTGCTCGAAGCCCTTGTGCATCAAGGCATTGCCGAGGGAAGCTTGGACTCGTCCAACAACGAGGCCTACCCCATCGATCTGATAAAGAACACGGCAACGGAAAACTCGACCGCCGAGGACACCTCGGTGGTCCTGTTCGACGCGGCTCCTGCCTTCAAAGCGATTCTTGACGATGTGGCCGCAGGCACCTCGTCTGCGCTGATCGCCCAGCGCTTCCACAATGCGATGGTTCAGGTTATCTTGCAGGCGGCGCAGCTGGTCTACAACGTTTACGGTGTGACCACGGTCGCTTTGGGCGGCGGCGTTTTCCTTAACCGCTATTTAAGCGAGCGTGCGGTTTCGAGGCTGATCGAGCTTGGTTTCACGGTTGCTCTAAATCGTGAGCTTCCACCGAGCGATGCGTCCGTTTCGTACGGGCAGGCAGTGCTAGCATTGAATGCACACGAGCCTTTTGAAGAGGAGTGATGAATAATGTGCCTGGCCATCCCCGCACAGATTTCCGAGATCACCGATGACCATCTGGCCATCGTCGACATTTTGGGCGTCAAGCGTGAATGCTCTTTGGATTTGACGCCTGCGGCTCAGGTGGGCGATTTCGTTTTGGTCCATGCCGGCTTTGCGATCGAGGTCGTTTCCGAGGAATACGCACAGGAAACCCTCGATTTGATTCGCGAGATTCCCGAGCTCGCCGACGTCGAGGGGCTGTAAACATGCAGGTCGCCGATCTTAATCAGTTCAAAGACCCTGAGCTTGCCCGCGGCCTTATCCATTCGATTCAGAAATGGGCGCCCGAGCAGGCAACTTTGATGGAGGTTTGCGGCACCCATACCGTCGCCATCGCACGTAACGGCCTGCGCACGATGATGCCCGAGGGCACCCGCTTGGCCTCAGGCCCCGGCTGCCCGGTGTGCGTCACTTCCAATAAGGATATCGACACGGTAATTGCCTTGTCGCGCGTTCCTGGGGTAACCATCACCACCTTCGGCGACATGACGCGCGTCCCAGGCTCCACCTCGACTCTTCTTGAGGAACAGGCCGAAGGCCGCAACATCCGCATCGTCTATTCTCCGCTCGACGCTCTGCGCTATGCGCAGGAACACCCCGACGAGCAGGTTGTTTTCGTTGGTGTCGGTTTTGAGACGACCACTCCTTTGGTGGCCATGGCCATCAAACGCGCCCGCGCTTTGGGCTTGAAGAACTTCAGCGTCTTCGTTGCCCATAAGAACATGCCGGGCGCCCTTGAAACGATCGTTTCCGACCCCAAGCTCAAGATCGACGCCCTTATCCTTCCCGGCCATGTGTCCACGATCATCGGCGCCAAGCCTTACGAGTTCCTTGCCAAGAAGTATGGGATTCCCGGCGTCATCACCGGTTTTGAACCGGTGGACGTGCTGCAGGGCATCGCGATGCTCATGCGTCAGCTGCACGAGGGTCGCGCCGAGATCGAGATTGCCTATGCTCGCGGTGTTATGCCCGAGGGCAATCCTGTGGCAATTGCGGCCATTGACGAAGTGTTCGAGACCGTGGATGCCATCTGGCGCGGGCTGGGCGTTATCCCCGGTTCCGGCTATGCGGTGCGTCCCGAGTTCGCCGAGTTCGACGCCTTCCGCCGTTTCGAGCCGGAGGTCGAACCCACCCAGGAGCCGCGAGGTTGCCGCTGCGGCGACGTGCTGCGCGGCATGATGACCCCGGCCGAGTGCCCGCTGTTCCGTCGGGTGTGCACCCCGGAAAATCCGGTGGGCCCCTGCATGGTTTCCTCGGAGGGTTCCTGCGCCGCGTATTTTAGGTACCTGTAGAGCCGATTTGGCGCCTATAGGAGCTAGGGGTATAATTCATCTGCTGTGCATTTTCGCAATGCCGGCTTGCAAGCCTTGCCGCATCACGCAACATCAATCAACCAGACATGCTGCAAGGAAACAGGCGAAGAACCACCACGTTGGATATCGGTGGTTAATTGAGCCTAGGACATCGGAGGGTTTTTGGCTGCAGCCAAAACACATAGAAGGAAGCGTGGCGCGCTCAACATCGTCTTGATCGCCGTCGTCGTGGCTTTCGCGCTGGCAGCTCTTTCGTTCAGTGCGGTAACCAAGGCGCAAGGTTCGGGCGAGGTCGATTCCTCCACCATCGGTGTGGGTCAAAACCAATCAAGCACCACGCAGCTCGATGCCTCTCAGCGTTTCCAATCCACTACCGTCT
This sequence comes from bacterium, assembly GCA_963597045.1. Taxonomy (GTDB): domain Bacteria; phylum Actinomycetota; class Coriobacteriia; order Coriobacteriales; family Eggerthellaceae; genus Anaerotardibacter. The sequence continues at coordinate 8,025 of CAVBOO010000001.1, forward strand.
CCGACGTCACCGACGTCGAGGACGTTACCAAGGGTGCTCAGCGCACCATCACCGTCGAAGACCCTGATCCCGTGGTTGTGCCCATCGCCATCGATCGCACCAACGAGCTTGCGGTCGAGATGGCCGAGAAGTATTGCACGCTCGATCCGCTGCCTACCGCAGAGCATATCGCTCCTGATACGTCCGACGGCACCTGGTCGAGCGGCATCGCAAGCGCTTACTCCATCGCCGATAACGACGACGGCAAGGGCAATTTCGGTGTGACGGACACCGCTTCGGGCATCGATTTGAGCTCCGAGAGCATCACCGTGGCCGTTCCTGAAAGCGAGTCCTGGCGACTCGGTCAGATCGTCGAGGTCTGCTACGACGGCAAGGTCGTTATTGCGACGGTTACCGACACCGGCGGCTTTGCCAAGTACGGCCGCGCGCTCGATTTAGCGCCCGGTGTATACAAGGCTTTCGGCTTTGATTCCGTTGCCGATTGGGGCACGCGCACCGTAAGCTATCGCTTCCTTTCCTAAGGAGCCTTCATGGGCAACGTTATCGTCATCGGTTGCGGGCGAGTTGGTTCACGGCTTGCCACGATGCTTTCAAGCTACGACAACAACGTCACGGTGATCGACCGCGATGAATCGGCCTTTGCTTCGCTCGGCCGCGATTTCAACGGATCAACCATCGTCGGAACCGGCATCGACGAGGCCACGCTTCAGCATGCGGGCATCGAGGAATGCGATTTCCTTGCTTCGGTTACCCAATCCGACAACACAAACCTCATGTGCGTCGAGATCGCCAAGCGCCTCTACGACGTTCCCAATGCCATCGCCCGTTTGTACAACGTCGCCCACGAACGCACGTATTCCCAGCTGGGAATCGATTACGTGTGCGGCACCGCCCTGGTGGCCGAGGAGATTTTCTCGAAGGTCATGTCGGGTGTGGGCGACCACATCACCACCTTCGGCGATTACGAGATCCTGCAGTTCGCGCTCGATCTAAGCGCGACGGGCAAGGACTCCATCACCGTGGGTGAGATTCAAAAAGACCACATCATCCGTGTGTGCGCCTTCGAGCGCGCTGACGGTTCATCTTCGTCTTTGCCCACCTCGAAGTCGGTTTTGCGCCAGGGCGATTGCGTGCTGGTTGCCGTGCGTCACGGGATGTCGGGCAAGCTTTCCCGATTCATGCAGGTGTAGCTATGTATGTTGTAATCGCAGGTGGCGGAAAAATCGGCCAGTACCTTGCCGGCGTTTTGCTGGGAGATGGCAACGATGTCGCGATCATCGAGAAGGAAGCGGCAATTGCCAAGCATCTTTCCGAGGAGCTGCGCGGCTCGATTCTGGTTATCAACGGCGACGGCTGCGAGACCACCGTTCAGGAATCGGCCGGCGTTCATCGGGCAGACGTCTTCGTTGCCATCACCGGCCGCGACGAAGACAACCTGGCAGCCTGCGAGATCGCCGACCGCTTGTACCGGGTTCCCCGTTGCGTTGCGCGCGTCAACAACCCCAAGAACCTGCGCATTTTCCGCCGTCTGGGCATCGAGTGCATTTCGTCCACCAGTCTGATCGCACGCATGATTCAGGAAGAGGCGACGGTGGGATCGATGACGGTCGCCGTTTCCTTGACCAACGACGATTTGGCGCTCGAGAGCGTAATGACGCCGCGCATGTTCAAGAAAAACGACTCGGAGCAGGGTATTTCCGCGCTCGATTTGGACGAGCACTTCGAAGATGGCATCCGCCTGGTGGCGGTGAACCGCGGTGGTGATATCGAGGTCGTGGGAACGGAAACTCGCATTCTTCCCGGTGACCATGTAATCTTGGCTGCAGATACCGACAAGCTCGAATTCGCGCGTCGCGTTATCAAGGGGCTTTAAAGGAAAGGGACTTTAATGATCGGTCGTTACACCCGCCCTGCCATGGGCGCTATTTGGGAACTCCAGAACAAATTCGAGATTTGGCAGGAAATCGAGGTGCTTGCCTGCGAAGCTCAGGCCGAGCTTGGCCAGATCGGCATCACCAAGGATGAAGCCGCCTACATCCGCGAGCACACCAATTTCACGGTTCCCGAAATCGACGAGATCGAGAAAGTCACCAATCACGACGTCATCGCCTTTAAAACGGTTATGGCGAACTACGTCAACGCCGACATCCCCGAAGGCGAGCCTAAGCCCGGCCGCTGGATTCACTTCGGCATGACCTCCTCCGACCTGGGCGACACTGCGTTGAGCTATCAGGTTACCCAGGCGCTCGACATCATTCTTGAGGATGTTAAGCAGCTTGGCGAGACCTGCAAGCGCCGCGCCTTCGAGATGAAGGATGTGCTCTGCGTTGGTCGCACCCATGGCATTCACGCCGAGCCCATGACCTTCGGCATGAAGTTCGGATCGTGGGCTTGGGCCCTGAAGCGTGCTCAGACTCGCCTTGAGCAGGCTCGCGAGGTAAGCGCAACGGGCGCCATCTCGGGCGCGGTGGGCACCTATTCCAACATCGATCCTTTCGTTGAGGAATATGTCTGCGAGAAGCTTGGTCTTACCCCTGATCCCTTGTCCACGCAGGTCATCGCGCGCGATCGCCATGCAGGCGCCATGTCCGCCCTGGCCGTGACCGCTTCCACCTTGGAATCCATTGCCATGCAGGTGCGCCTGCTTCAGCAGTCCGATGTCATCGAGGCCGAAGAGCCCTTCACCAAGGGTCAGAAGGGTTCCTCCGCCATGCCCCACAAGCGCAACCCCATCACTGCGGAGCGCGTGTGCGGCCTGTCCCGCGTGGTCAAGGCGAACACCCAGGTGGCCTATGACAACGTGGCCCTTTGGTACGAGCGCGACATCTCGCACTCCGGCGCCGAGCGCGTTGCCCTGGCCGACTCCTTCATCGCCTTGGACTACATGTTCAGCAAGATGCAGTGGATGCTCGATGGCCTGCAGACCTACCCCAACAAGATGGAGCACAACCTCTGGCGCACCAAGGGCCTGATCTTCTCGTCCAAGGTTCTTCTTGCTCTGGTTCAGACGGGCCTCACCAACGAAGAGGCTTACGTTATCGTTCAGCGCAACGCCATGGCGGTTTGGGACGACATTCAGCAGGCAGTCGATGGCCCCAGCTATCGTGAGCGCATCGAGGCCGACCCCGATGCCGCCGGTATTGCCGACAAGCTCGACGAGATCTTCGATCCGTGGGCGTTCTTGACTCGCAAGGATCGCGTGTTCGATCGCCTGGAAGGTCTGGAGTTCTAGGAAACTCGGACCCTAGATGTCGTACAATCACCCGTAACAAAACGGGAAAGGATGCTCATGGAAGAGTACAAGAAGGAATTCATCGAGTTCATGGTCGAGAGCCAGGTGCTCAAGTTCGGTTCGTTCACCTTGAAGTCCGGCCGCCAGAGCCCCTTCTTCATGAACGCCGGCGCATACGTCACGGGCGATCAGCTTCATCGCTTGGGCCTGTATTACGCACGCGCCATCCATGACAACTTCGGTGACGACTTCGACGTGGTCTTCGGCCCTGCTTACAAGGGTATCCCCCTGTCCGTCGTCACGGCCATGGCTTACCACGAGCTTTACGGCAAAGAGATCAAATACTGCTCCAATCGCAAAGAGGTCAAGGACCACGGCGAGGGCGGTAAGCTTCTGGGCCATGTTCTTCAAGACGGTGACCGCGTGGTCATGGTTGAGGACGTTACGACTTCCGGCAAGTCCATCGACGAGACGCATCCCATCATCACCGAGGCCGCCGACATCGAGATCAAGGGCCTTATCGTTTCCCTGAACCGCCAAGAGGTGGGCAAGGGTGGCGTGAAGTGCGCTTGCGACGAGGTTTCCGAGAAGTACGGTTTCCCCACGGCCGCCATCGTCACGATGTCCGAGGTCACCGAGTACCTGTACAACCGTGAGGTCCAGGGCAAGGTGCTCATCGACGACGAGATGAAGAAGAGCATCGACGCCTACTACGAGCAGTACGGCGCCAAGGAGTAAGCTGCTTTTTGGCCTGCGGGCTTGCGCATGGCAGTAAGCCTGGGCCCGCAAAGGCGGGTCGGTCGGCGCGCTGGTCTGCGATTTTAAGCTAGTGAAAAAGCCTCGTTCCTTTAAAGGAGCGAGGCTTTTGTTGTTGAGCTGTGGATTTGAGCTTTGCTTCTGGGTTGTGAAGCTTTGCTCGGGTGTTGCTTGGCACCGGCTGGTGCGCTTACTCCATTTCCAGATCGGAAACTTCGAGTGGCATTGGCTGGCCGGTCCAGAGCTCGAACTGCTTTGCACCCTGGTAGAAGAGCATGGACAGGCCGTTTGCGCACTGGCAGCCGGCTTCCTTGGCAAGTGAGAGAAGCTTGGTTTCCGCCGGTGAGTAGATGGCATCCTGTACGGCCATGCCGGCGGGGAAGTAGCTGGCATCGGGGACGACGCTTTGGCCTTCGAGTTCTGCCATGCCGACGTTGGTGGTGTTGGCGAGCATCTGCGCCGTCGCCATTTCTTCTTTAAGAAGGTCAAGATCGTTTAAGTCGCACAGGCGGGCCTTGCAGGAGCTTTTCTCGTTGATGAGCGCGACGGTTTCGGCAGCGTGGCCCCATGACTTGCCGCCTGCGCGATTGAAGACGACGAGCTCGCCCAGCTCGTAATCCATGGCAGCGGTGATGGCAACGGCTGAACCTGCGCCGCCCAGGCCCAGGAGAACCATCTTGTTGCCCTTTACGGTAACGCCCATATCCTCGAAGGCTTTGAGCATGCCGTAGCCGTCGGTGTTGTAGCCGAAGAGCACGCCGTCGTTGTTGACAACCGTGTTGCAGGCTCCGATCATCTGGGCGGTTGGGTCGATGTGGTCGAAGTGGGGCAGGCAGGCGATCTTGTTGGGCATGGTAAGGCTGCATCCGCGAATTCCCAGGGTACGTACGGCGGTAAGGCAGTCACCGATTGTCTGTTCGTTGGCGGTGAAGGCGACGTAGGCGTAATCGAGCCCGGCTTTGGTGAAGGCTTTGTTGTGAAGCTTGGGGGAGAAGCTGTGCTTAACGGGGTCGCCGAAGACGCAGCAGACTCCTGTTCGTGCGGTGATACGTGAGGTCATGGATGCTCCTGTTCCTTCAATCGCATTGCGCCGCGGTGGTGTCCTGCTGAGTTTGAGGGCACGCGCTTCCGGCGCGCTGCCAAGCTATGCGGTGGGTAAGCTGTTCCTCATTATAGGCTGCATCTTGATTCCGCTTGCCAAGTGTTTGCCCAGCGAGCGTTTGGTTTTACAGAAGCAATGGAACTATGGCTTGCGGGTGTGTTCGTTAACGTTGACACATGCGCATCGATTGTTCATTGCGAGCCTTACTTGTCACCAATAGGCTAATTCGTGCATGAAATGAAAAATCGTGTATGAAACGAATGAAAGGAGCTCAGGTGAAAAGGATTATCGCTTGCCTGACCGTTATGACCGCCGCGCTTGCCCTGGTGTTTGCCTTGGCCGGTTGCGGAAGCACCGATTCCCAGAGCAAATCCAGCTCTGAGACCAAGTCGGTGACCATCGGCACTTTGGCTACCGAGGATATCCTGCCCATGTGGGTTGCCGAAAGCGAGTCCTTGTTCGCCGACGCCGGCATCGACGCCACGGTGACCACCTTCCAATCGGCCACCGAGCTCATCGCCGCCGTTAACGCCGGCGAGGTCGACCTTGCGATGACCGACCCCATGGTTACCGCTTCGCTTTACGCTTCCGGCACCGATGTTCAGGTTTCCTGGGTCACTTTGGGCATGGACGCCAAGCAGGGTCGCTTCGGCATCATGACTTCCGATAGTTCCGTCAAGAGCCTGAAGGATTTGGCGGGCGTGCCCATCGGCGTTGGGTCCAACACCATCCTTGAGTACGTCATGGACACGCTGATGGAAAACGCTGGCGTGGATGATGGCGATATCAAGGTCGAGGAACTGCAAAAGCTTCCCGTTCGCTACGAGTCCATGGCATCCGGCCAGGTTAAGGCCGCAGCCCTGCCTGCAAGCTTGCTGGCCTTGGGCGAGGCAAACGGCTTCACGGTCGTCGCCGACGACACCACGGGCGAGAACATCTCCCAGTCGGTCATGATCGTGCGCTCCGAGTTCATCAGCGATGAAGCCGGTCAGAACACGCTTGACGCCCTTAAGGATGTTTGGAACAAGGCGGTCGAGAAGATCAACGCCAACCCCAGCGATTACCGCTCCCTACTTGCCGAGAAGGCCAACCTCTCCGATGCCATTGCTGAAACCTACGAGGTTAGCGAGTATCCCACTTGCCAGCTTCCCGAGCAGAAGATGATTGACAACGTTCTTACTTGGATGAAGAAGAAGGGTTACCTTGACGAAGGCATCACCTACGATGCGGAAACCGGCTGCTTCAAGGGTCGCAGCTAGGAACCCGTTCGCTTGAGTAAAATCAAGGACCAAGGCGAGTTTGCGCCTTGGTCCTTGTTCTTGTTTACAGAGGAGCTTCAGTTTGCTTGTATTCGATAAGCTTGTGGTGGATTATCGCATCGATGACGCAGGTCAAGCGACCATGCGTGCGCTTGATGGCTTGAGCTTGGAGCTCGCGTCGGGCGAGGCCGTGTCGATCATCGGGCCTTCGGGCTGCGGCAAATCGACCCTGCTGCGCTTGGCTGCAGGCCTGATGCAACCGAGCTCGGGCACGGTGAGCCTGGACGGCGTGGAGCTTAAAAACCCTCGGTCGGACACGGCTTTGATCTTGCAGGATTACGGCCTGCTCCCCTGGAAATCGGTGTATGCCAACGCGGAATTGGGCTTGAAGATCGCCCATGTTGCCGCGCCGGAGCGCAAAACCCGCACACTCGAGGCCTTGAAGAAGGTTGGCTTGGCGGGTTTTGAGAAGCGCTATCCCGCAGAGCTTTCGGGAGGAATGCAGCAGCGCTTGGCCTTGGCGCGCGCCCTTGCCATGGACGTGAACCTTCTTTTAATGGATGAGCCCCTGTCGGCCTTGGACGCGCTGATGCGCGAGGAGCTTCAAGATACTCTGCTCGACCTGTGGAAGAGCTCGAAGCATAGCCAGATTCTAGTGACCCACTCCATCGAGGAGGCGGTGTTCTTAGGCCAGCGTATCGTGGTCATGTCGCCCAGGCCGGGGCGTGTGCTTGGGATTGTGGACAACCCGGAAATGGGCGCGCGAACTTATCGCAGCGACGATGTGTTCTTCGAGCGCTGCAAGAAAGTGCGCTCCTTGCTTGATACGGGTGTGGCGCAGGCTGCCGGTAAGGAAAAGGGGGCAACGCATGAATAATGCAATCAAGCAGGTGCTTTGCTATGTCTTCGGCATTGTTTTCGTGCTGGCGGCTTGGGAGCTTGGCTCGCTTGCCCTGAACACTCCCGCTTTCCCCACGCCGCAGGAAACGGTTCCGGTGTTTTGCCGCTACGCCGAGGCCCTGGTGCCCGATTTCTGCATTAGTTTGCACCGCGTTGGGTTCTCGCTGGTGGTGGGCACTGCGCTTGGCCTGCCGCTGGGTTTGTTCCTAGGCCGCTCGCGCAAGGTCGACGCGCTCTTTGCGCCCGTCCTGTACATCTTGTACCCGTTGCCCAAGATCGTGATTTTGCCTATCTTGCTGGTTTTGTTCGGCTTGGGCGGCACCCCGAAAATCGTCCTCATCACTTTGACGATCTTCTTCCAGGTGGTCATGGTCATGCGCGATGCCGCCAAGGCGATTCCCGAGCCCATGATCGAGTCGGTGCGCAGCTTGGGCGCAAGCAAGTTTGACGAGTGGCGCCACGTCATCTTGCCCAGCACCCTGCCCGAGCTCTTCACCACCCTACGTGTTTCCACGGCCATCGCCATCGCCGTCCTGTTCTTCAGCGAGTCGATCGCGGGTTCCACCGGCGTGGGCTATTTCATCATGAACTCGTGGGCCATGGTCAACTATCCGCGCATGTTCGCGGGTATTATCGCGCTTGCCATTTTGGGTGTGCTCATTTACCTGTTCTTCGACCTATGCGAGCGCAGGCTTACTCGCTGGCGTCGTGCGGGGCAGCGCTGGTAGAGCCGAGCCTCCCTAGGTAAGGAGTGGCGAAGGCGGTGCGCCATCGTGCCCGAGTGCTTGCTGCTCCCGCGCCTCTTGTCTGAGTGCTCGCCGCTCCTCCACCTTTCGTCCGAGCGTTTGCCGTGATAGTTCGTCGCGAGCAGGAGCGCGAGCAGCGGTGCAAGAAGCAGCACGATCGCCCGCGCGCCTCCCCAGGCAGTCGGCGCCGGTGGTTTGAGGAGCGAGGTTTGAGGGGTAAAAGCCCGACATGGTATCGTCTTGAGCATGAGGAAACGCACCCAACAGACTGAGCGCACCAAGGCCGACATCGAGCAGGCTTTTTGGCGTTTGTATGCGCAAAAGCCCATCGAGAAGATAACGGTTGCCCAGGTTTGCGAGCTTGCCGGATACAATCGCGGCACCTTCTACCTGCACTTTCAGGATGTCTACCAGCTTTTGGAGATAATCGAGGACCGCTTTTTGCAGGGCATGGTTGCCTGTGTTGAATCGTGCATGAAGCGCCTGTCCGACGATGGCTCCAAGCTTGCCCGCATTGCCGCCTTGGCGGAAGTCGTTGCCTATTACGAGCGCAACAAACGCTACATCGTGGTTTTGCTGAGCGACACGGGCGACCCCTCGTTTCTAATCAAGCTCAAGCAGGGGCTTAAGCCCTTGTGGCGCAAGTACGTGGTGGCAGATGCCGGCGAGCACTCCGAGCAGGAAATCGATTTGATCTTGGAATACACCCTCACGGGAACCTTGTTCATGATCTCGCGCTGGTTGCAGGACCCGGGAGATATATCGAAATCCCAGATCGGCCGCTTGATTTACGATGCGGCAATTCGCGATGTGAGCCTGCGCGCCGCGCAGTAAGAAGCTTGGGGCAATCGGGACAGCTCGCTGTCTTGCGCCTATTTGCCCAAAGGAAGCTTGACGCTGAAAACGGTGAGTTTCTCGTCGCTCGCCGCACCTATCGAGCCGTGATGCTCCTCGACGATCTTCGCGGCGATGCTCAATCCCAAGCCATGACCGGCTGCATCGCTGTGGGTTCGTGCTTTGTCGGCGCGATAGAAACGGTCGAACACGTGCGGCAGGTCCTCGGCGGGAATCTGCGCGCCGGAATTGGACACGCTGAACAGAGCCTGGTTGCCTTCCTTCTTTAAAAGTACGTTGACTTGGCCGCCCTCGCCTGCGTACTTGCAGGCGTTTTCGAGCAGAGTGTTCACCAGGCGGTCGATCTTGTTCTCGTCGCCTTGAAGGACGATGCCTTCCTCGACTTGGTCGGTGATGGCGATGTTGTTTTCCCAGGCCAGCGATTCGAATTGCAAAAGCGTGCCTTCAACGATGGTGGAAAGGTCGAGCTGCGAGAGCTGATGGCTTTCCGGCAGGCCTTCGTCAAGGCGGGCGAGGGTGAGCATGTCGTCCACCAGACCCTGCATGCGCTTGGCCTCGTGCTCGGTGCTTTCGAGCCATTGCGATTGACTTGCCACGCTTGAATCCGCATGCTTTTGCACAAGCGAGGTGTTGGCCAAAATGACAGTGAGCGGGGTCTTCAGCTCGTGCGAGGCATCTGCCACGAAATTCTTCTGCGCTGTCCAGGCTTCCTCCACGGGCTTTAAGGCCCAGCGGCTGAAGTACAGGCTGATGATGAAGAAGACGATGATTGCGCCCAGCCCTGCCAGAACAAGGATCACCGCGAGTTGCTGCCATCCTTGGATGGAGCTCATGTCGGCGTAGGCGACGTAGGCGGTGTCGCCAATGAAGGCGACGTGGCAGTACAGCCCTAAGTCGTCCAAGGCCTCGCTTTTCTGCACGATGTTCGTGCTTTGGTTGAAGTCGGAGGAATGGATGGTGTCGGTAAGCGCATCCTCAAGGATGTAGTCGGACAGGCGCGCAGAACTTGCATCGGACAGGTAGGTGTAGGATCCGTCCGAGCTTACCTTGTACACCGCGATGGGCGTTAGGTCCTTGTCGCCCCGGTTGCCGATGCTTGATGCAACCTTGGAGCGGTCGTTCTTAGCCATATCTACGGCGTCGGACTTGCTGATGTCGCCCGATTGCTCGAGCGCATAGGTGACGTAGGGTTTAAGCGCCTCGTCAAGCGCGCCGTCGACCTGCGCCTGAGTTTGCTGGTGGTTGAAGAAGAGGATGCCGCCCAAAACGACGACGAGCACGAGCGCGACCGTCGCCATGTTCAAAGCCACGAACTTGCTGCGCAGCTTTCCGAGCATGGATTTGTTTTTGAACAGCGTCATTGATTATTCTTCGTCTTTCACCGAGAGGCGGTAGCCGAGCTTGCGCAGCGCTTCGATCTGCACGTTGGCGCCGATGAAGCGGAACTTCTTACGCAAGAAGGATACATAAGCTTCGACGTTGTTGTCCTCGGCCTGCGAATCGACGCCCCAGATTTTGTTGCGGATGCTGTCTTTGGGCAGGATCTGGTCGTGGTTGGTCATGAGCAGACGCGCGAGTTGGAATTCCTTATGGCTCAGGTGCACGGTTTTACCGTTGCAGCTGAGGTCCTGGTTTTCCAGGTCGAGCTCCAGGTTGCCAACCTGGGTGGTTTCGAAATGCACCTCGCCCTGGCGACGCAGCAGCGCGCGCAGGTGGGCAAGCAGCTCGGAAGGGCTGAAAGGCTTGGTCATGTAATCGTCGGCTCCGGAGTCGAAGCCGCGGATTTTGTCGGGGATCTCGGCGCGCGCGGTGAGCATGAGCACCGGGCAGGAAATGCCCTTGCGGCGCAGCGCGGTTACCACCTCGAAGCCGTTCATCTTGGGCATCATGACGTCCAAGATGATGACGTCGTAAATGCCGGATTCGCCGTAATCGAGCGCGCTTTGCCCATCATGCACCAGGTCAACCTGATAATCGTTTTCCTCAAGAATTGCGCCAAGGGCCTGCGCCAAGCGAACATCATCTTCGGCGATAAGCACTTCCATGGCAGCTCCTTTGCAAACAGGGCGAAGCGGGACGAAAAAAGGATGTCCGGACAGGTATCCGAACATCCTTGATTTTAGCGATAAAGCTGAAACAGGGCTTAAAGTCGGGGTGGTTGCGCCTATTCGTTTTCCTTGGTGGCAGCCGTGTTATCGCCCGTGTCGCCCTGCGCGGTTGCGTCAGCGCTGCTGTCGGAGGAACTGTCGTTGCCCGAGGAATCCGTGGACTCGGTGCTCGTGGTCTTCGCGGAATCGTCGATTTCGCCATCGTAGGGATACTTGGAGAGCATCTCGTCCATGGTGATGAAGGAATAGCCTTCCTCAACAAGCTTGGGCAGGGCCTTCTTCAGACCTGCAACCGTTTGCGAGCGGTCGCCGCCGCCGTCATGCATGAGGATGATGGAGCCGCCTTCGGCCTGCATGAGCACGCTGTAGATGTGGTCGGCGCCGGGCTTGCTCCAGTCCATGGTGTCAAGGCTCCAACCCGCCTCGCAGGTGATGAGGTCCTTGATGTTGTCGGCGGTCTTTTCGTTAAGGTTGCCGCCGGGCAGGCGCACCACGGTGCTTGCATCGGTGCCGGTGACTTCCTTGATGCAGGAATAGCCCTTCTCGATTTCGGTCTTCTGCTCGCTGTTGGACATGTAGGTGATGTTGACGCCCTTGCCCGAGCCGGCCGCGTGGTCGTAGGTGTGCGTGCAGATCTGGTGGCCGTCGTTGATCATGCGCTGGATGCTGCTGTTGTGGTTGGCAATCTGCTGGCCGATGGTGAAGAAGGTTGCCTTGGCGTTGTACTTCTCAAGGGTGTCCAAGATCTCATCGGTGGTGGTGGGCCACGGGCCGTCGTCGAAGGTCAGGCAGATGACCTTGTCGCCCTTGGTGTCGACGTGATACTTGGTCATCACGGTGTTCTTGGCTTCTTTGGTAACCACTTCGGCGGTTTTGCCCGATTCCTGGCCGGTGCGGGTTACCTTGGTGCCGTTTTGGCCCTTGGAGGTGTAGATGTGCACCGGGCCGGAGCCTTCGATGGTGGTTTTGTACTTGATGGTTTTCTCGTCGGAGTCGGTGTAGGGCTCCATGATGTCGCCGCCGTTGGTCACCGAGACAATGTCGCCTTCGTACAAGTGGGTGGAAAGATCGTCAACGTCGCCATCGTTGATTTTGGCGGTGGCGCGGTAGCCCTCGCCCGAGCGGATGGTCGATCCGTCGACGGCTACGTAGTTACCGGGGGACACGTTGACCGTGCCGGCATCGATCAGGCCTTGGACGGAGCGCTGATCTCCTTCGACGCTGACTTCCTGGTCGTTCAAAGTGATGTGCACGGGGCGATTGGCGTCCCAGTTTTGGAAGCCGAAGGCGCCCAAGGCCACCACGGCCACAAGGGCGACGACGCCGATGATCGCTTTGCGCGCGGTGGCAAAGGGATTGGGGCCGTGGTCTTTGGGGGCGGTGCCCGGTGTTCCCATGGGGACGAAGCGGGTGCGCTCGGTTGCCGTGCGGGCTGCATGGGCCGCACCTTGAACAAGGCCGCGAGCGCCCTCGGCGCGTTCTTCCTCGCGCTCGCCTAGGTCGCGGTAGCGGCTATATGCCGATCGATCGTTGCGGGAGTAGCGCGAGGATGCGCGTGTGGAGCCCCCGTCTTTTGCGGCGATGGAATAATCCTGAACCGTTTGGATGCCCTTTGAGACCTCTTCAGCGCTGAAACGGCTGGTGGCGCGCTTTTGGTAGCTTTGCGCGTCCGCTGCAGGCTTGGCCGCGGTGCGCTCAGCGGGCATGCGACTGGCGCTGCCGGCTTGGTCGACTGCGCTGCGGCGTGCGCGCGGTTGCGAGGCGCGTTGCTGCTTGCGCTCCTGCTCGCGGCGAACGCTCGGGCGAGAGGCAGACGAACGGCGAACGCTCGGGCGCGACGGTGCTCCGCCTTCGCCTGCATCGCCTGCTTGATAGTGGTTGGAGGAGGTGTCCGCGTAGCGGCGTGTGGGAGTTTGGTCCTTCGTTCGCACGCGGTACTCGGGCACGCCCGGCTTGCGGAACGGTGCCATGAAGTCGTAATCCTCGAGCTGCTTGGCAGCCTCGGCGCGATTGCGCTGCTCGGAAGGGGACTCGTTGCCCCAGGATCCCGTGCCGCGGTTGCTGGAATAAGCGCGGCTTTCCTTTTCGAGCGTCTCGCGGGCGCTTGGCACCGACACGCGCCTGCTGTTGCGCTGTTCGCGCGCGGCGCCATCGGAGTTGGGCGCGCCAGGCTTGCTGCCGGTGTTGTTCTGATCGTAAGGGGAGGTCATGTTTGCGGTCCGTTTCCCTCTGATTCGCTTACATGCAACGAGCTTCAATGTTTAAGCTTGCGAAATTCCATTCTACTAGTGATTCAAGTTCGCATCTTTCTTATATGCAAAAGATGCATAGCTGTTTTATAAAAGCGCCGATTTCTTGTTGCATATACCCCCAGGGGGTATATGATGAGGACTGATGAAAGGAAGATCATGATGCACGAACCAGACGGTGGGGATTGCTGCTGCAAGCACAAGGCCAGCCCTCGAAGCGACGAATTTCAGGAAAACCTGCAAAAGCGTTTGAACCGCGCGATCGGCCAGCTCAACGGCATCAAGGGGATGATCGACGACAACCGCTATTGCGGCGATGTGCTCGTCCAGCTTGCGGGAGCCGAAGCCGCGATACACAAGGTTTCGCTCATGCTTCTGCAAGACCACATGCAAACCTGCGTGGTTGAGCAGATCCGTCAGGGCGATGACGAGGTTGTCGAGGAAATGGTCCAGCTCATAAAGCGCTTTGCAAAGTAAGCACTAAGCGATGAGGTTGATATGAAAAGGAAATTCGCCGTCACTGGAATGACCTGCGCCGCTTGCTCGGCTCGCGTGACCAAGGTCACCAGCTCCGTTGCGGGCGTCGATGACGTTGTGGTCAATCTGTTGAAGAATTCGATGGAAGTCGATTACGACGGCACCCCCGAGAGCACCGAGGCGATATGCGCTGCGGTGAAGAAGGCCGGCTACGGCGCCGCATTGATGGACGAATCCTCAGATCAGGCGAGCCCTGCGCAGGCGAACAAGGCCACGCAGGCAGCGCAAGAGGAGACCAAGCGCATGCGCTCGCGCTTGATCATCAGCATCGTCTTCTGCGTGCCTTTGTTCTATTTGAGCATGGGGCATATGCTCAACTGGCCGCTGCCCAGCGTGTTCTTGGGCCACGCGAACATGATGACTTTCGCGCTCACGCAGTTCCTTCTTCTGCTGCCCATAATCTTCGTTAACTTCAAGTTCTTCCGCGTTGGCTTCACGAGCCTTGTCCACGGCAGTCCCAATATGGATTCGCTGGTTGCGCTTGGCGCCACGGCCTCGACGGTCTACGGCGTGGCGGCGATGTATCGCGTGGGCTTGGCGCTGGGCGCGGGCGATTTGGACGGCGCGCACATGGCCGCGATGGACATGTACTTCGAGTCCGCGGGCATGATCTTGACGCTCATCACCTTAGGCAAGTTCTTCGAGGCGCGCGCAAAGGGCCGCACCACCGACTCCTTGTCCAAGCTTATGGATCTCTCGCCCAAGCGCGCTGTCGTCTTTGAGGGCGAGCGCGAGAAAGAAGTGCCGGTTGAACAGGTGAAACCAGGCGACATCTTGCTGGTGAAGGCCGGTGAGAGCGTGCCGGTGGATGGCGTGGTGGTGAAGGGTTCCGCCGCGATCGACCAATCGGTGATCACGGGCGAGAGCGTCCCTGTCGAAGTTGGCCCCAGCAGCGCCGTCACGGGTGCGACCACCAGCATGAACGGCTGGTTCACTATGCGGGCCGAGCGCGTGGGGGCCGATACCACCTTGGCGGGGATCATCCGCTTGGTCGACGAGGCCACTTCGTCCAAGGCTCCCATCGAGCGCTTGGCCGACCGCATCAGCGCGGTGTTCGTTCCTGCCGTCATCGCGATCGCGCTTGCGACCTTCGTGCTTTGGTGGGCGATCACCGGCGATTTTGCCGCGGCGGTCAACCACGGCATCAGCGTGCTCGTCATCAGTTGCCCGTGCGCGCTCGGGCTGGCCACGCCTACCGCCATCATGGTCGGTACGGGGCGCGGCGCCACCGAGGGCATCCTGATCAAGAGCGCCGAGGCTTTGGAAACCGCCCAATCCGCACGCACCATCGTCTTCGACAAGACGGGCACCATCACCACTGGCAGCCCGTGCGTGACCGACGTGATCCCCTTCGGCGTGGAAAAGGAGCAGCTGGCCTTCTTCGCTTATGCGATAGAGAAGCGCTCCGAGCATCCTTTGGCCAAAGCCATCGTCGATTACGCGTTTGACCTGGGCGTGGTGCGCAAAGAAGAAGCCGCAGGCAGCGCATTGGACGCTTCTGCCCTTGGCAGTGCGAATGCGCAGGAGGAAGAGCAATCTTGCGATGAGGCGGCTCCCACTGCAGCGCAGGTGGAGGAGTCAATCTGGTCTTTCGAGCAGATTCCCGGCGGCGGCATCAAAGCCGAGATCGAGGGTATCGTCTGTTTCGCGGGCAACGCACGTCTGATGTCCGACCAAGGAATCTCCGTTGCCGACTGCGCCGGTGCGGCCACGCGCCTTTCCTCCGAAGGCAAAACCGTTCTCTACTTCGCCTGGGGCGATGAGGTGCGCGGCTTGGTGGCGGTGGCCGACCTGCCCAAGGAAACAAGCGCCCAGGCCATCGCCGAGCTGGGCTCCATGGGTCTGAAAACGGTCATGCTCACGGGCGACGATGAGCGCACCGCCAAGGCGATTGCTGCTCGCGTCGGCATCGATGAGGTAATCGCAGGTGTCTTGCCCCAAGGAAAAGAAGAGGTCATTCGCAAGTTGTCGGATGAGGGCAAGGTCGTCATGGTGGGCGATGGCATCAACGATGCACCCGCCCTTGCGCGCGCTGACGTGGGCATCGCGGTAGGCGCCGGCACCGACATCGCCATCGATGCCGCCGATATCGTGTTGATGCACAACGATCTGCGCGACGTCCCTGCGGCCCTGGATTTGTCTCGCGCGACCTTGCGCAACATCAAGCAGAATCTGTTCTGGGCGCTTTTGTACAACGTCGTGTGCATTCCCATCGCCGCGGGCGCCTTCAGCTGGGCGGGCTTGAGTTTGAACCCCTGGATTGCCGCAGCGTGCATGAGCTTCTCGAGCGTGTGCGTGGTTACCAACGCCTTGCGCCTGCGCGGTTGGAAGCGCAAGGCTTAAGCTGCCTGCGATGTGCCGGCTCGCCGGCCGCGCACGAACGGACGATTCGCGCTCCCGCTAGCTTGATGTCCGCGCACTTAGCCGCGCCTGCACCGGCCCTGTTCTTGCACGTCTGCCCGCACCCACCCATTTCTCTTCAAACAAAAAGGCTTATAGGACAAAAAAGAAAGCTCCAGGCGCAATGCCCTGGAGCTTTCTTCGGTTTTTGGTGCGTTGTTCAGGCTTGTTTAGCGCAGGCCGGCTTTCACCATCGAGATGCGATCCATGCTGCGGCAGATCAGGCCGATCTTGGGAACGTAGCAATACAGTTCCATGCCCGTCTTGCAGCGGAACTGACACTCCAGGCAAGGATTGCGGTCGCAGTAGGCGAAGGCGTCCTCGTCGGCGAATGCGAAGACGATGGGAGGCCACTTCTTCGGCTGGACGTACTTCATCTGCATGCCGGTGAAGGTCTTGAGCGCAAACCACTTGGGCTCGCAGCCTGGCTCGCCGACCTTCCAGGAAATCTCGGTGCAGTTGTTGTTGTAGCCGCCCAGAATCTTGTAATCGAAATGGATGCGATCGTCGACTTCTTCCCAGTTGATGGGAACAAGGGGCTTCATCTCCTTGCCGTGGCAGCTTGGGGCAACCGGCTCGTGGCCGTAGGGCAAATCGATGCGCAGCGAGCGCTCGCCGTCGTTGATGAGCTCGATTTCCTTGGCGTCATCGAGGTTGGCGTACACGTGGCCGCATTCCTCGCAGATGAAAAACGGGATATGGGAAAGCGTGGTGCGCGGCTTCCAGCTTGCATGGGTGCGCGTGGGTGAGAAATCTGCCATGTCCATCCCTCCAGTCAGTCCAATGGCTTTCAGTAAGAAACTATAGCCAATTTGCCTGGGATTAGGAGCTTAAAAGGGCGCGGGCTTGGGCGTTTTCCCTCGATTTTGTCCCGTAAAAGAAACTTCGGCGGGTCAAGGTTTTGGAGGGCTTGTAGAGATATGGAAAAAAATTTCCACAAATCGCGAAAAGTGACCGCAAAACGGGCAATCCCAAGGGCTCCTTTTCTTGACTTGCAAAGGGCGCAAACATACGATTTAGCTGTTTACTTAACACCCTGAACATGGAGGGAGAGCGCGAATGAGCGTTTACCAGGAGGCATACCATCTGCCCGAATTTAATTACGACTTCGAGGGCCTCAACATCGAGGTTCGCGGTCAGATTCACATCGTTAAGTTCAACGATGCCAAGAACCTGAACGCAATGTCCTACGCTCAGATGCGTGACTTCAACGATTACCTGAAGCTCGTCCGTTACGACAAGGACGTTCGCGTCATCGTTCTCGGCGGCGAGGGCAAGTCCTTCTGCGCTGGCTTCAACCTGAACGACCTCAACCTCGACGTCCCCGAGGACATGGGCCGCGCTCAGCGTGACTTCTACATCATGCAGACCATCTGCTCCGACCAGGTTGTCAACATGCGCAACTGCCCCCAGATCATCATCGGTGCTCTCACCGGTCATGCCATCGGCGGCGGCCTTTCCCTTTCCTGCGCTTGCGACCTGCGCGTCCTGGGCGAGTCCTTCAAGATGCAGGCTGGCTACCTCAACATCGCTCTTACCGGTACCGACATGTCCGGTTCCTACTACCTGCCCCGCATCGTCGGTTTCGCACGTGCTACCGAGGTTCTGACCACCGCTCGTCGCATCGGCGCTGAAGAGCTTCTTGAGTGGGGCTTCGCAAACCGCGTCGTCGCTGACGACCAGGTTGTCGAGACCGCCGTCGAGATGGCAGAGCAGATGATCAAGAACTCCGCTCCCTTCGGCCTGCGCATGACCAAGGAGTCCCTGCAGACCTCCCTCGACAATTCTTTCGACACTCAGATCAAGATGGAGAACCGCAACCAGGTTCTGGCTTCTCAGACCGAGGATGCTCGTCGCGGCGTTCTGAAGATGAACCCCAAGCTGCGCGAGGACGTGAAGGCCAACCCCCAGAACTACACCTTCAACAACCTGTAAGGTGCAGGACCTTTCAAGGTTCTTCCGGGTTTCAACCTGATCTTCAAAGGACGGTGCGATTGTGCGCCGTCCTTTTTTGCGTTTGGCATGCTGGTTGCTCAATTGGCAGGCCAAGGCGTGCCGTGCTCACGGCTGCGCCACGCCAGGCGGAGACCTTACGGGCATCGCCCGTTACGCTGTTCAGAAGCCCAGGTCATCGACCTGGGCTTCTTCATGCGCTCACTGCTTCAGTTTTCATATGCGGATTTCTTCGAAATCCTCTTTTTGGCTTTCAGAGCGAACCCTTAAAGGTCTCCATCTGACGCGGCGCTTCCTGCGCTTGGCGCTTACTTGTGGTAGGGCTCGTTGCGGCTGATCTTCATGGCGCGGTAGAGCTGTTCCAGCAAGACCACGCGCGCCAGGTTGTGGGGCAGGGTGATGGGCCCGAAGCTGATGCGTTGGGTGGCTATCTTCTTGATCTCGTCGGTGACGCCGTCGCTGCCGCCGATGATGAAGCAAAGATGGCTGTCGCCCGATAGCGAAAGCTCATCAATGCGCGCCGAAAGGGCTTCGCTCGAGAGTTCCTTGCCTTTGATGTCGAGCAGGAGGATGGGGCAGCGCTCGGGCAGCGCGTCGGCCAAAAGCGCGCCTTCCTTCTCGCGTGTGGAATCGGGTAGTTCGCGAACTTCGACCTTGGCGTAACCGCCCAGGCGCTTCAGGTATTCGTTGCAAGCTTCCTTCCAGAATTTCTCTTTAAGTTTGCCGACGGCGAACACGGTGATTCGAAGCATGGGGCATATCCCTTTCGCGTGGAAATTAATGCACTGTTTACGTATGGTAACGCGAGAAAAACCATGAGCCGCTATGATACTGAACTGATATACGAAAGAACCCGCGCGTGTTGTTTGCGGGCCGAAGAAAGAGAAGAAATGTCACTTCCTGCATCAGATTTGAACAAGAAGGCCGACGGCCGTACCACCATGGAATTGGGCAAGGTTCTGCCCCTGACTGCCGAGGTGAAGGACGATCACCTTTTCATCGGCGGCTGCGATATGGTCGAGGTTGCCAAGGAGTTCGGCACGGCGCTTTACGTGTTCGACCAGGCCGACCTTGAAGCTCGCATGGATGAATACGTGCAGTCCTTCAAGAAGTACTACGGCGAGAAGGCCCAGGTCGCCTACGCTTCCAAGGCATTCCAGAACAGGGCCATCGTCAAGTTGGCGCTTGAGCATGGCATGTGCCTGGACGTCTCGGGCGGCGGCGAACTGGCCGTGGCTTTGGCTGCCGGCTTCCCTGCAAAGCGCGTGATCGTTCATGGCAACAACAAGACCCCGCAGGAACTGCGTGAGGCCATCGAGGCCGGCGTGGGCTGCATCGTGGTCGACTCCCGCATCGAGCTTGGTCGCATTTCCGAGATCGCCCAGGAAATGGGCGTTGTGCAGGATGTTTACCTGCGCATCACCCCTGGCGTCGAGGCTGACACCCATGAGTTCATCCGCACCGGCTGCGAGGATTCCAAGTTCGGCTTCACTATGCGCGAGGACTTCGCCTTCAAGTGCGTCAAGACCGCAATCGAGACCCCTGGCGTGCGCCTGACCGGCCTGCACTGCCATATCGGCTCTCAGATTTTCGCGCTGCATTCCTTCCGCGAGGCCATCGAGGTGATGGTTCAGTTCATAAAGCGCATCAACGATGAGTACGGCTACGAGATCGAGGGCCTTGATCTGGGCGGCGGCCTGGGCATTGCCTACGTTGCCGAGGAAGAACCCCCCACGATCGAGAGCTTTGCCAAGCTTACCTGCACCGCGGTCAAGGAGCTTTGCGCCGAGTACGGCGTCACGGAGCCCCGCATCGCAGTCGAGCCTGGTCGTTCCATCGCAGCAACCCCCGGTGTCACTCTGTACACCGTGGGCATCTTGAAGACCCTGCCCGGCATCCGCAACATCGTCGCCATCGACGGCGGCATGTCCGACAATATCCGTACCGCGCTCTATGGCTCCGATTACGAGCCCGTGATCGCCAACAAGGCAGGTCAGCCCCGCACCAAGATCGTCACCCTGGTGGGCAAGCATTGCGAGTCCGGCGACGCTGTTGCCGCCAACGCCTCTATCCAGGATCCCGATTTGGGCGACATCGTGTGTATGTTCGGCACCGGTGCCTACTGCCATTCCATGAGCAGTCGCTACAACGGCCAGACCCGCCCCGGCATCGTGTTCGTCAAGGACGGCCAGGCCAAGCTGGTCACCCGTCGCGAAAGCTACGCCGACCTTATGGCCTGCGACCTTGATTAAATTCCATCCCGTGTTTTATCGGTCCTTGTTTTTAGGAGGAAGCAAATGACGATTCGTGTTGGTTTGTGCGGAACCGGAACCGTTGGTACCGGCTGCATCGACATCATCCAAAAGCATCACGATGATTTTCTGTCTCGTTACGGCATCGATCTGCAGCTGACGCGCATCTGCTCGCGTAGCTCCGATGTGGCTGAGGCGCACGGGCTGGGCTCTTTGTTCACCTCCGATTATCGCGAGGTGGTTTCCGCCGACGACGTCGATTTGGTCATCGAGCTGTTCGGCGGCACCGGTATTGCCAAGGACGTGATCACCGAGGCTCTGCATAACGGCAAGCACGTGGTTACCGCCAATAAGGCCGTTATGGCGTCTTCCGGTGAGGAGATTGCCGCCTTCGCTCATAAGAACAACCTTGAGCTGGGGTTTGGCGCCTCGGTCGGCGGCGGCATCCCCATCATCGGCCCCTTGAAGCATTCCTTGGGCGCTAACGACATCACTTCGATCATCGGCATCGTCAACGGCACCACCAACTACATGCTCACGCGCATGGAGGCAGGCCTTTCTTACGACGAGGCGCTTAAAGAGGCGCAGGACAACGGCTTTGCCGAGGCCGACCCGACCGCCGACGTCGACGGTTTTGACGCCGCAGCCAAGATCGCGATCCTGGCCGCCATCGGTTTCAATGTGAAGATCACCATCGATCAGGTGCATACCGAGGGTATTCGTCGCTTGAGCGCGCTCGACCTGTCCACTGCGCACGACATGGGCTATGCCGTGAAGCTTCTGGCCATCACCGAGCGCAGCGGCGAGGGCGTTGTTGCCCGTGTTCATCCGGCCATGATTCCTCTTGATCATCAGCTGGCTAGCGTCAACGGCGTGTACAACGCGATCTACGTCACGGGCGACGCGGTGGGCGAGGCCATGTTCTTCGGTGAAGGCGCCGGTGCCGGCCCTGCCGCCTCCGCGGTGATGGGCGACGTGGTGGATATCGCTCGCCGTCTTGAGAAGGGCGCTCCTGCCCTGGGCGGCTACACCGTGCCCGACAACTGCCCTGTTGTGGATATCTCCACTTTGGAAATGAAGTACTACCTGCGCTTCCGCGTGGCTGACCGTCCCGGTGTTCTGGCCAAGATGGCAACGGTGTTCTCGGAGTACGGGGTTTCGCTGCAGTCCGTCCAGCAGATGGGCAACAAGCAGCGTGACGATGTGAACCTGGTGTTCATCACCCACTCCGCCAACGAGGGCAAGATCAACGATGCGATCGACGAGATCCTGAGCCTCGACATCGTTACCGGCGGTGCGCCTTCCGTCATCCGTGTCGTGGACTAAACGCGCTTAGCTTAACGAAGCCAAAAGGCGCAGCTCGTGTTTGAGCTGCGCCTTTTTCATGCTTTCATCGAGCGCGGGATATGTCAGGTTGCCTTGTTGTAGAGGCGCGATCTTTGAGCGGAGTATCGAAGCCTCCCCGCTGCAAATTCTGCTTTTCGTCGTTGCTTAGAACAAAAAGCGGCCAGTGCCTTTGTTGGGAAAGCCCATGGTCAAAGAGTCGATGTCGTAGGGCGTTGCCTGGTAGACGTAGTAGTTCAGCCAGTTGGTGTAGATGAGCTGGGCATCGCTGCGCCAAACCGCGCAGGGCTTTGCCGTGGGGTCATCGCCCGGGAAGTAGTTCTTCGGCATCAAGGCTTTGTTGCCCGCCTCAAGGTCGCGCTGATATTGAAGAGCGAGCGTGTCGGCTTCGTACTCGGGGTGGCCGAACACGAAGAAGTGGCGGCTGTCGGTGCTCTTTGCAATATAGACGTCGTCGTTTGCGCCGCTGGCACCTGCCAAGCCCTTGAAGTTGGTAAGGTCGTCCCAGCCGCCGACGATGATGGGCTCAAGCTCGGGATGCGCCTCGATGTCGGCCGCGCTGATGTAAGCGGCTTGCGCGCGCGGTGCCCAAACCAAGTCGTTCACGCCGCGCACCAGCGGGCTTGAATGCTTGACCACCTGATGAGGGAAGATGCCCAGCTTCTTTTCGGGCAGCTGGTGGTTTTGTATGCCGTAGTGATGGTAAATGCCGGCCTGCGCGCTCCAACTGATGTAGAAGGTGCTGAACACGTGCTCTTTGGCCCAGTCGAAGATCTCGCAAAGCTCGGGCCAGAAGCTTACTTCCTCGAAGCTCTGCGTTTTGACGGGCGAGCCGGTCACGATCATGCCGTCGTAGTGCTTGTTGCGAATCTCGTCGAGCGTGACGTAGAAGTCGCGCATGTGTTCCATCTGATTATCGAAGGAGTTGCTGTCGGTGCGCAAAAACTCGATGTCGACCTGCAAAGGCGAGTTGGAAAGCTTGCGCAGGATAAGCGTCTCGGTTTCGATTTTGGTGGGCATCAGGTTCAGGATAAGCACGCGCAAAGGACGAATGTCCTGATGAATGGCGCGGTATTCCGTCATAACGAAAATATTTTCGCTTTCAAGCACGCCGGTTGCCGGCAAAGTATCGGGAATCCTGATGGGCATGATGCTTCCTTAGATGAATCTGTGTCAATAAAGGATAACGTAATATAAGCTTGAGTTGTTGGGCGGCTTCGACCGTGCGCGTATCGGAAGGTTGCATCGTGGCTAAAAAGCAAGAGAAGAAGACCAACGCCGTGCGCGAGATCGAACGGACGGGCATGCCCTACGAGTTCCATTCCTTCGAAGGCGCCGAGGGCAAGTCGGGGGTCGAGATCGCGCAGATGCGCGGCGAGGATCCCGACATGGTGTTCAAGACCTTGGTGACGGTGGGGCACTCCGGCGAGCACTATGTGTTCATGATCCCCGTGGCCGAGGAACTTGATCTGAAGAAGGCCGCCGCCTTCGTCGGCGAGAAATCGGTGCATATGATCAAGTCGAAGGAGCTTTTGCCTTTGACGGGCTATGTGCACGGGGGCTGTTCTCCTTTGGGCATGAAGAAGCAGTTCGTCACCACCATCGACGAATCCGCCGAGCTCTACGACGAGATCATGTTCAGCGCCGGGCGCGTGGGCGCGCAAATCCAGACCACGCTCGAGGCGCTTCAGGCGGCGATCCCCGTGGGCGTGGCCGACCTGACGGCACGCTAGGCTTGATGAAAGGCTTACATGACTGAAGAATTGATATCGCTTGCCGTCATCGTGCTTGTTGCGGCGGCATGCCCGATCATTGCGCACTCCATCCCGAAAAAGCCCATCCCCGAGACGGTGTTCTTGCTCATCGCAGGCGCGCTTTTGGGACCCAACATGGCGGGCGTGATCGATCTTTCCGATTCCATCAAATTGCTCTCCGAACTGGGCTTGGCCTTTTTGTTCCTTTTGGCCGGCTTTGAGATAGACCCCAAGAACATCACGGGTCATCAAGGGAAGCGCGGCTTTGTCACCTGGCTGGTGTGCCTTGCCCTGGGCTTTGCCGCGGTTGCCGGGGTCTCGCAGGTGACGCCTTATTTCTCGCTCAACGATTTGGGCGGGGTGGCTGTGGCCATCGCTCTGGGAACCACGGCTTTGGGCACTCTGATGCCCATCCTGAAAGAGCGAAACCTCATCGACACGCGCGTGGGCGATTCCGTTCTTGCCTATGGCACCTGGGGCGAGCTCGGGCCTGTTATCGCCATGGCGCTTCTGCTTTCCTCGCGCGCGGAGTGGAAAACCATCGTGGTGCTTTTGGCCTTTGCCGCCGTGGCGGTTTTGGCTGCGGTCATCCCTGCGCAAGCGCGTAAAACTGGCAGCCGGATCCATCGCTTCCTCGCGGAAAACGCCAACACCACTTCGCAGACGACCATGCGCGTCACGGTTCTGTTGCTTGTTGCTTTGGTGGCGCTTTCGGCAGTGTTCGATTTGGATGCGGTGCTGGGCGCCTTCGCGGCAGGCTTCGTTTTGCGCTACATCATCCCTTCGGGCAACCACGACCTCGAGCACAAACTCGATGGCGTTGCCTTCGGCTTCTTCATCCCGGTGTTCTTCGTGGTGTCCGGTGCGAAGATCGACCTGATGGCGGTGTTCGATCAGCCCCTGCTTTTGGCGGGCTTCATCATCGCCTTGCTCATCATCCGCGCGGTCCCCATTTACGTTTCGCTTTCCACCGACAGTGAAACCAAGACGATGTCTTCCCACAACCGCGTGAGCGTTGCCCTGTATTGCACCACCGCGCTGCCTTTGATCGTGGCGGTTACCTCGGTGGCCACGAAGGCGGGCGCGATGTCGTCCGAGACGGCCTCGGTTTTGGTGGCGGCGGGCGCCATCACGGTGCTGGTCAGGCCTCTTCTGGCTCAGCTTACCTATCGCGTTGCCGACGTTCACCCGGTAGAGACCGCCAAAGAGGTGGCCCAGGATCCGCGCCATATCACCGACATTGTGGGCGACCATATCGCTTTCGCCGAGCTGGCGAACGAGGATTTAAGCGAGCAGAGCCAGCGTGGCAAGCGCAAGATCGACAAGGCCAAGGCTCGCTTGGAAAAGCAGCATAAGCGCCACGACCTGATAGAGCAGGCCAAGCTGGAGCGGCGCCAGCGGCGCGTCGAGCTGCATCGCGAAATTCGGCAGGAGCGCGAGCAAAAGCGCCAAGATCTGGTGCGTCAGCTTAAGGAAATAGACGAAGATTAGTAGCGTAGTAGCTCGAACAAACGGATAAAGAAAAACAATTATCTATGGCTGACCAGGTGATTTTTGGTCAGCCATAATTTTTTGAAAATTCTTATTGCTAAAAACCTAGGGGAATAGTAGGCTTTAGCCCAACGACAGAGGGGCTGAGTGTAAATCCCGCCCCGCACAACACCCACGTACCAGCGCGGGACTCAGCCAAACGATCGGGCGTGCATGGCTCCGATCAAGAAAGGAAGCGAAATGGCTATCAAGAAGAACGTTGCAGAACTCATCGGCGGCACCCCACTGCTCGAGCTTTCCAACTTCGAGAAGAACAACGACCTCAAGGCGACCATCCTTGCCAAGGTCGAGCGCACCAACCCCGCCGGCTCCGTTAAGGACCGCATCGCCAAGGCTATGCTCGACGAGGCCGAGGCCAAGGGCGCACTCAACGCCGACACCGTCATCATCGAGCCCACCTCCGGCAACACCGGCGTTGGCCTGGCTGCCTTGGCTGCCGCACGCGGCAACCGCATCATCATCACCATGCCCGAGACCATGTCTGTCGAGCGCCGCAACCTTATGAAGGCCTACGGTGCCGAGCTTGTTCTGACCGACGGTGCAAAGGGCATGAAGGGTGCTATCGCCAAGGCCGACGAGCTTGCCGCCGAGATCCCCAACTCCCTTATTCCCTCCCAGTTCACCAACCCCGCCAACCCCGCAATCCACGAGGCAACCACCGGCCCCGAGATCTGGGCTGACGCCGAGGGCAAGGTCGATGCGCTGGTCGCAGGCGTCGGCACCGGCGGCACCATCACCGGCGTTGGCCGTTATCTGAAGTCTCAGAACCCCGACGTCAAGATCTTCGCAGTCGAGCCTGCAGGTTCCCCCGTTCTTTCCGAGGGCCACGGCGGCTCCCACAAGATTCAGGGCATCGGCGCCGGCTTCGTGCCCGACACCCTGGACACCTCCATCTATGACGAGGTCCTTCCCATCGAGGATGAGGAAGCCTTCGCAACCGGCCGCGAGCTTGCCGGCAAGGAAGGCCTGCTGGTAGGTATTTCCTCCGGTGCCGCCGTTGCCGCTGCGAAGAAGATCGCCGAGCGCCCCGAGTTCGCCGGCAAGAACATCGTCGTCATCCTCCCCGATACCGGCGAGCGTTACCTCTCCACCGCTATGTTCAACTTCTAGTCCTCTCTTCGCTTCGTGGAGGCCGGCCGGGTTCATGCTCGGTCGGCCTTCGCATTTTGTGTGCAAAGCGCATGCCTGCCTGGTGATATGCGTAAAGTGCAGTATCCTGTTTCTTCAAACGACGAACAAATCGAAGGCTTCGATGCCTGCATGGCGGCTGCCCTTCGATGAATCGAGGGCTTATGGATTACAAGGCTCAGAACCGCCAAGCGGTGATCGACTACATCCTCACGGGCGCGCACGAGGTGTGCGACAAGCTCGGTGTCGAGGTTGAGCATTTCGTGATAACCGACGACGGTGAGGATGTGACCTATCGCGGTCGCGATGGCCAGCCGGGCGTTGCCGATATCCTGGAGCATTTGAGCCAGTACTACCCGGAGCGTTCCTGCAACGACGAGGGCGACTTGCTTGGCTTGGCATCCGAGGATGGCTCCATCACGCTCGAGCCTGCCGCCCAGGTCGAGATAAGCATCGCGCCCTTCGCCAAGGTGGAAGATGTTCTTGCCGCATATCAGCGCTTTCGCGATCGCATCGACCCGTTCCTTGCCGAGCATCATATGAAGCTTGTCCACGGTGGCTATCACCCCACTAAGAAGGCCTTCGATCTGACACTCATCCCTAAGCGCCGCTACGCCTTCATGGACGAATACTTCACCGCAATCGGCACGGTGGGCCATCGCATGATGCGCGCCAGCGCTTCAACCCAGGTGTCCGTCGATTTTCACGATGAGGCCGATGCCGTCCGCAAGATGCGTATTGCCAACGCGCTTGCCCCGATTTTGGCGGTTATCGCCGATGGCACTACGGTCTTCGAGGCCGAGGACATCAAGCGCCCCATCGCCCGCTTCGATCTGTGGCGTCAGGTGGATTCCCTGCGTTGCGGCGTTGTGCCGGGGCTCTTCGACGAAGGCTTCGGTGTGGGCAGCTACGTTGATTGGATTCTGGGCACCCGCCCCATCTTCGTCACCCGCCCCGCCGCCGACGATCCAAGTTCGCCTGCCCTGCGTGCCGACGGCGGCAAGGTGGCCGCCGATCTGTATGCGGACGCGCCCATGAGCAAAGAAGACGTTGAGCACGTGCTTTCGATGTTCTGGCCCGACGTGCGCCTGAAGCGCTTCGTCGAGATCCGCCCCGCCGACTCGCTGCCCGCCGCCATCATGGCCGGTTACACCTCTTTGGTGAAGGGCCTTTTCTACAGCGAGGAAAGCCTGACTGCCATCGAGCGCGCCCTGGACGTGAAAGATGGCGTTTGGAGCATCGGCAAGGCCGATATCGATGCCGCTGTCGAATCGATATTCGAGGATGGCTTCAAAGCAAACTGCTATGGGTATTCCCTGGTGGCCTGGATCGAGCTTTTGTTCTCCTTGGCCGCGCACGCACTTGCCGCCGACGAAGCCGGCTATCTTAATGAACTTCATGAGTACGCATTGCATAAGAATTGGGGTAGCATCAAGGACATCGATTCGGAAGCGGAGCGCACGGCGCTTACGAGCAGGCTCGGCGTCCCGGCATTTGGGAACTAGGAGGCGACATGAAGATTTCCACCAAAGGAACCTACGCAGTTCGCCTGATGATCCTTTTGGCCACTCATGGCGAGGAGCTGGTTTCCCTTAAGGAGATCTCGCGCGTCACGGGTATCTCGAAGAAGTACTTGGAGCAGATTGTGCCCAGCCTCACCTCGGCGGGGCTCATCCGTTCCGTGCGTGGCGCCCAGGGTGGCTATCGCCTGGCCAATTCCGCAAGCAAGATCACCATCTTGGACATCCTCAAGGTGACCGAGGGCAGCATCGCCCCGGCATCGTGCCTGCAGGGCGACACCTTCGAGTGCAATTTCGGCACTCCCTGCATGGAGTTTTACGTGTGGAAGGGTCTGCACGATGTGCAGCAGGAATATCTTTCGAGCATTAGCTTGCAGGACGTGCTCGACCATTCCTCGGCCGCCGCAATCGACAACTACTGCATCTAGATCGCAGCCGAACCCATTTCCAGCTTCCGCATTTGGAAAGCGCTGCACGTTTATCGCAAATTGAATAGATAAGGGAGCCTTCATGGACAAACTCTCTCAGCTCAAAAGCATCCTTCGCGGCTACGGCAAGGTTGCCGTGGCCTATTCCGGAGGCGTTGATTCCACGTTTCTGCTTAAGGTCGCCCACGATGAATTGGGGGGCAACGCTATTGCCATCACTTCGCGTTCGCTTCTTAACCTTGAGTCGGATTTCCTTGCCTCCGAGAAGTGGGCAAAGGAAGAGGGGATCTCGCAGTTGGTGGTGCGCGCCAACGAGCTCGAGTTCCCCGGGTTTGCGCAAAACCCGCCCGATCGTTGCTACATTTGCAAGAAAGCCCTGTTCGCCGAGGTGAAGCACGTTGCCGCAAACGCCCTGCCCGGCAGTGTGGTGGTGGACGGCTCCAACCTTGACGACCTGTCCGACTATCGTCCCGGGACCAAGGCGCTCAAGGAGCTCGAGGTGAAAAGCCCCTTGCTCGAGGCAGGTTTGACCAAAGAGGAAATTCGCGCTTATTCGCACGAGCTGGGACTCCCTACCTGGGACAAGCCGAGCGCTGCTTGCCTGGCGAGCCGTTTTCCCTACGGCGACACCATCACAGCGGAAGGCCTTGAGCGCGTGGCCAAGGCCGAAGAGATTTTGCATGCTGCGGGCTTCGGCTACGTGCGTGTGCGCGTGCATGGCGAGATCGCTCGTATCGAGGTGCCGCCGACACAGATTCTCGAGCTTGCGCGCCAGCGCGAGGAAGTGGTGCCGAAGCTTAAGGCGCTTGGTTTTGCCTATGTGGCGCTTGACCTGGAGGGATATCGCACAGGTAGCTTGAACGAGCTTCTTTAGGGAAGGCTACTCGTAGCGACGGATGGTGCCGCCGCCGACTACCAAGTCCCCTTGGTACAGCACGACCGCCTGCCCGGTGGCGCAGGTGCGGATGGGCTCCAGGAACTCAACGACAAGCTCGCCGTTTTTCATCTGGGCAAGTGCGGGCACTTCCTTGGCACGGTAATTCACCTTAACCGTGACGGCTGTGGGCTGCGGCAGGTCCTTCACGCTGATGAGGTTCACGTCGTCGGCCCAAAGCTTGCTTACGTGCTGGCTCGATGCCGGCCCCACCACGAGCGTGTTGTTGGGGATATCTTTGGCAAGCACGTACAAAGGCTCGCTCCAGGCAATGCCCAAGCCCTTGCGCTGACCAGGGGTGTAGTGCACAAGCCCGATATGCTGCCCTACTACGGTGCCGTCTTCCAGGACAATGGGGCCGCCGCCTGGCAGCGAACCCTCGTGCTTTTGGATGAAGGCGGCGTAGTCGCCGTCGGGGACGAAGCAGATATCCTGGCTCTCGGCCTTCTCGGCGGTGGTGAAGCCATGGCGCCGCGCGATCTCGCGCGTGGCCTCCTTGGTGAGCTCACCCAAAGGGAAGAGCGTGTGCTTGAGCTGATCTTGGGTCATTCCGTACAGGACATAGCTTTGGTCCTTCTTAGGGTCCAAACCTTTTTTAAGCAGGTAGCGGCCGGTTTCTAAGTTGTAGGCGCGGCGCACGTAATGGCCGGTTGCCACGTAGTCGAACTCAAGCTGCTCGCGCCGGCGCTGCAGTGCGGTGAACTTGAGGAAGCGGTTGCAATCGATGCAGGGGTTAGGGGTCTCGCCGGCCAGGTAGGATTTGCAGAACTTGTCCATGACGTCGGCTTCGAAGCGGTCGGTGAAGTTGAAGGCGAAATGATCAAGGCCCATGCTCCAGCATACGCTGCGCGCATCTTCGACGTCCTTCTGCGAGCAACAGGATTGATTCATCGCCTCGAGCTCGGCGTTGGCCAGCTGATCGTAGTCGAACAGGCGCATGGTGACGCCGATGACCTCAAAACCCGCCTCGTGCAAAAGAGCGCAGGCAACCGATGAATCCACGCCGCCGCTCATCGCGGCGATGACCTTGCCTTCGTTGGCTGCTACGTCGATGCCCGGCTCGATGCCGAACGAAAGGCTGCTGCCGGAGCCGCAGGGATTGGCGCAGTAGAGGCACTCGGGGTTTACGGGTGCCTCGTTGCCATGCGGTGCGCCGTCATGGGGCAGGTGGGCTGCGCCGCTGTTGAGCGCGTCTTGCTGCGGGGTATCGTCGGCGTCCGGGTTAAGAAGGATGACTTCGTCCATGCGCTACGCCTCGCTTGCGCCCTGCATATCACGTGTGGCGACTTCGGGATACAGGCTCATGGTCTGGAAACGCTCCTGCATGAATTCGTCGCCGAAGTTCTGATCGAAGAATTCTTGCACGGGCGTGCTTACCTCAACGCCGGCGCTGCGCTCGAACCAGCAGTTGAAGGCTCCCAAGGTGAGCACGATGTCGGCCACGATGAAGATCGTGGCTGCTGCGGTAAGCCCGCAGGCGATGCGCTTGGGGATGAGCGCGATGACGTCCATGGTCAAGGGGAGCAGCATGCGTGTCCAAATAAGCCCGAGCGCACCCCAAACAAGGGCGATGCCAAGGCAGGTGTGGCCCATCAGATTGAAAGGCTGCCCTTCATAGCTCCAGGCAACAATGCCGAAAGCTTCCTCGAAGAAGAAGCCGGCGCAAAATTCGAAGGCGCCTCCAAGCAGGGCTGCGAAGGCAAAGGTGTGCAAGGCCGTTTTGCCCTTCATGCCGTTCAGGCCGACGGTCATGAGCACGGCGCCCACGCCATAGATTGGTGAAAGCGGGCCCCACACAAAGCCGGCGCGGTCTTTCCAGATGCCGTCGATGGGGTAGCTGACGATGGTTTCCAAGAACAGGCCGACGAAGCTTGCGACCATGAAAATCCAGAACAGGTTGTAGAAGCTTAGCTCGATAAGCCCGTCGTCTGCCTGGTGGGCGTGACGGCTGGCGCGACGCTCTTCCAGGGCCTCGCGCAGCGTGGCGGCCTGCTGTTCCCCTTGAACCTGAGAGCCTTGCACGCTTGTGTTGCCTGCGCTCGCGTAGGCAAGCTGGCTTTCGTCAACGGGGGCTTCGTTGGTTCGGTATGTCTCGGTCTTCTTCATGGGTTGTAGAGTGTCTCACACTTTCCGATGCGCAGGTAATAGCCCCGGCGGGCATTTTTAAGAATAGATGGAAATATTACGGAAACATTAGGGCGCCTTCGAAACCATCTGCTCAAAAAATTATACAACGTGTATGATAAACGCTCTGCGAGAGGTAGATCATCCCATGTGCCTGCCCTGCTGAAGCTCGATGCGGGGCCTTTTCGGGCAAGGATGATATGAACTAATAAAGGTGGGTTTATGACATCGAACGCCCTGCCTTCGATCATTCATATCGGAGTCGACGTCGGCTCGACCACCACCAAACTGCTGGTGTTGGATCCGTCGACCCGCGACATTCTGTATTCCCGCTACAAGCGTCACAACGCGCATCAGGCGGAAAGCCTGAAGGAGGCTCTGGCCGAGGTTGCCGAGCGTTTCGGCTCCTGCGCCTGGCGGGTGGCCCTGTGCGGCAGCGGTGGTGAGTCCCTGGCCAAGGCCACGGGCATTCCCTTCGTGCAGGAAGTGGTGGCGAACGCCCAGGCCGTCGCCGCACTGCACCCAACGGCGCGCTGCGCCATCGAGCTGGGCGGCCAGGACGCGAAGATGGTGTTCTTCCGCGAGGACGAGCGCACCGGTCAGCTAGCGGTAAGCGACATGCGCATGAACGGATCGTGCGCCGGCGGCACCGGCGCCTTCATCGACGAGATCGCCGCTTTGCTCAAGGTTCCCGTGGAGGAATACAACGAGCTTGCCTGCCAGGGCAGCGCCACCTACGACGTTTCGGGGCGTTGCGGCGTTTATGCCAAAACCGACATTCAGCCCCTGCTCAACCAGGGCGTTCCCAAGTCCGACATCGCCCTTTCGGCCTTCCATGCCGTGGCCAAGCAGACCATCGGCGGCTTGGCTCAGGGCTTGGACATCAATCCACCGGTGGTGTTCGAGGGCGGTCCCCTCACCTTCAACCCGCGGCTTATTCAGGTTTTCGCCGAGCGCTTGGAGCTTGCGCCCGAAGACGTCATCATCCCCGAGCATCCCGAGACCATCGTGGCCTACGGCGCGGCGCTTTCCTTGGAAACGCTGTTCGCCGATGAGCCGGGTTTCGAGAGCGGGGATGCGGCGCTGGCCTGCGTGGGCGTCCTGCATGCGGGCACGGCAACGGGGCCTCATGCCGAGCCTTTGTTCGCCGATAGGTCGGAGCGCGAGCGTTTCGAGGTGCGCCATCGTTTGGGCCTGGCAAGCCACGAGCCGAAGAAGGTCCGCGCGCATCGCGACCCTAGCCAGCCTTTGAAGGTGTATCTGGGCATCGATTCCGGTTCAACCACCACCAAGTTCGCCCTTATCGATGAGGATGGCTTGCTGGTAGATAGCTTCTACGCGTCGAACGAGGGCGAGCCCCTGGCGATTTTGAAGCAGGCTCTGCTGGACATGCACGCGAAGTATCAGGCTGCGGGTACCGAGCTCGAGATTGCGGGCGTTGGCACCACCGGCTACGGCGAGCTGCTGTTCGCCCAGGCGCTTCATGCCGACCATCACACGGTGGAAACCGTGGTGCACGCCCATGCAGCTACGAGCTACGTGCCCGATGCTACCTTCATCCTGGACATCGGCGGTCAGGACATGAAGGCCATCTGGCTTGACGACGGCATCATCACCGACATCGTGGTCAACGAGGCCTGCTCGTCGGGCTGCGGATCGTTCTTGGAATCTTTTGCTTCCAACCTGGGGATCAAGGTCCAGGACATCGCGGAGGCGGCCTTCCGCTCTAAGAATCCCGCCGTACTCGGCAGCCGCTGTACGGTGTTCATGAATTCCTCCATCGTCTCCGAGCAGCGCAACGGCAAAACGCCCGACGACATCATGGCGGGCCTGTGCCGCTCCATCATCGAGAACGTGTTTACCAAGGTCATTCGCGTAAGCAACTTGGATTCGCTGGGCAAGCGCATCGTGGTGCAGGGCGGCACTTTCCAAAACGACGCTGTGCTCCGCGCTCTTGAGCAGTACACCGACCGCGAGGTCGTGCGTGCCCCGTACCCGGGGCTCATGGGCGCCATCGGCGAGGCCTTGCTTGTTAAAGAGCAGATGGAAAACCGCCCCGATGCCAGCAAGCGCTCGAGCTTCATCGGCTTTGGCGCGCTTGAAAAACTCACCTATACCCAGGAAACCAATCTTAGGTGCCCGTTCTGCTCCAACCACTGCAACCGCACGCGCACCATTTTCAGCGATGGCACCACTTGGATGACCGGGCATCGCTGCTCCCGCGGCGAGATCGTGGGCGACCCGCACGACGATGCCATCCGCGAGCAGGTGCGCGCTGCCCTTAAGAACGATCAAAAAGTTCCTAACCTCTATGAAGTGCGCGAGCGCCTTCTTTTGAAGGAGCGCCCGGTTGAGCAGCTGTGCGACGACCAGGGCATCACCATCGGCATCCCACGGGTTTTGGCCTATTGGGATCGCCTGCCCTTCTGGCGCGCGGTGTTCGAGAGCCTCGGTTTCAAGGTCGTGGTAAGCGGCGCCTCCACGCGCAAGATTTACGAACAGGGCCTATCGGCGGTCACCTCCGATACCGTGTGCTTCCCGGCGAAGCTGGTGCACGGACACGTGCGCGACCTGGTTCGCCGCAAGGTGGATCGCATCTGGTATCCGATCCTGACAACCATTCCTTCCGAAAACGCCATGTCAACCTCGGAGTCGATGTGCGCCGTCGTCAAGGGATACCCCATCGTCATGCAGAACTCCGACAACACCGAGCGCGAGTTCGACGTCCCGATGCTGTCGCCTTTGTTCCACTGGTACACCTACGAGGATCGCGATAGGCAGCTCGGCGAGTACCTGCACAAGGAGTTCGGGATCGAGCGCATGGTGGCGCTTAACGCGATTCGCCAAGGCGACGCCGCGCTCGACGTTTTCCGCAACGAGCTTGAGGCCTGGGGCGAAAGCGTTTTGGACGAGGTGAAGAAGGAAGGCCGCTACGCCGTCGTTTTGGCGGGGCGCCCTTACCATAACGACCCGTTGGTCAACCACGATCTGCCGCATTTCTTCACCGAGCTGGGCATTCCCGTGCTCACGGCCGACAGCGTTCCCGGGCGCAACGAGGTCGATCTTTCCAACCTGCTCATCGATGTGGTGAACAACTTCCACGCGCGCATGCTTTCGAGTGCGGTTATATCGGCGCGAAGCGAGAACCTGGAATATGTGCAGATCGTCAGCTTCGGCTGTGGCCACGACGCCTACCTTTCCGACGAGATCATCCGCATCTCCAAAGAAATCTCGGGCAAGACGCCGCTGGTCCTGAAAGTCGACGAGTCCGATATCCAGGGTCCTCTGCGTATCCGTGTGCGTTCCTTCATCGAAAGCGTCAATGCTCGTCGAGGCTTGCCGAGCACCAGCGAGATCGAATCGGGGATTGCTCCGAAGAACTCTTGTTCGGGCTGCGCTGCAGCCTGCGCGGCGTTCGAGCTTCATGAGCTTGAGGATCCGTACCCTCAGAAGTTCACCAAGGCCGACCTTAAGGAAAAGACCTTGCTGGTTCCCAACACCAGCCACGCTTTCAGCATGCTGATGGCCGCCGCCTTCGCGCGCGACGGCCTGAAGACCCAGGCGCTCCCCGTAGGGCGCGAGGAAGCTATCCGACTGGGTAAGAAGTATGTGCACAACGATATCTGCTTCCCTTGTCAAATCGTCATCGGCGAGGCTTTGGCGGCCTTGGAATCCGGCGAGTACGACCCGGATAAAGTTGCCATCTGCCAGGGGAAATACATCGGAGATTGCCGCCTGACCCATTACGCGGCCTTAACGCGCAAAGCGCTCGACGACGCCGGCTACCCGCAGGTTCCCATCGTCACCAACGACGATGTCGACTTTCATAACCTGCACCCTGGCTACAAGATGAGCTTGCCTGCGGCGATTCGTATTGCCTTCACGCTTCCCGTCATCGACGTGATGGAAGAGCTGCTTCGCAAAATTCGCCCCTACGAGTTGGAGAAGGGCAGTACGCAGAAGGCCTTTGATCAGGGAATCGACCTGATCATGGATGGCTTGCGTGAGCGTGGCATCAGGGGCATGCGCCGCGGCTTCAAGCGTGCGCTCAAGCTCATGCGAGAGGTGGAATACGACCGCAGCAACCCCCGCCCGACCGTCCTGATCGTGGGCGAGTATCTGCTCAACTTCCATCCCGGCGCCAACCACGACATCGAACTTTACCTGGAGGAAAACGGCCTCGAGGTTATCGAGGCGCGCATGACCGACGTTATTCGCAAGTCGTACTTCTACAAGGATCGCCAGGTCAAGGAGTACAAGCTTAACAAGCCCTTCGACTACAAGGCCATGTTCGCCGTTGAGGACAAGTTCTTCGACCTGGCGCATGACGCCTGCGACCGCATTGCCAAGGAACATCCGCTCTACAAGCCCGCCAAGCGCATGGACGAGCTGGTGAAGGCGTCCGATCCGATCATTCACCACACCTTCGACGCCGGCGAGGGCGTGCTGATCCCCGGCGAGATTCTGCATCATGCCGAGGAAGGCTGTCGTGCCTTCGTTATCCTGCAACCCTTCGGCTGCCTGCCCAACCATGTGGTTGGACGCGGTGTTGCCAAGCGCCTGAAGGAGATGTATCCCGACGCGCAGATTCTCCCGCTCGATTACGACCCCGACGTCAGCTTCGCCAACATCGAGAACCGTTTGCAGATGCTTATCATGAACGCCCGCGCCGCCGCGGACTCCGATTCGTCACCGAAGGAAAGTGAGTAGGCATGGGACGCCCACGCATTGATACCAACGAGCCCAGCGCCGTCGATCGTATTTACGAGGCATATTGGAGGCTGCTCGAGGACAACATGGTGAAGGACATCACCATCAGCATGGTTTCGTCGGCGGCAGGATGCAATCGCGGCACCTTCTACTATCACTTCAAGGATATGGATGACCTGCTCTACCGCGTTATCGAAAAAGACCTGATGGGGAGCGAAGATGAATCGTATGCGCACCTGATCTTCAGGATGCTGGCCACCCCTTCTTCCGAGCTGCTGCTCGCGCAGGTTGAGAACAAGATGACCCGTCATCTGTATCTGCTTGCGAGCCAAGGCGGCATGGAGATCGTCAGCGGCAAGATCAAGGAGATCATCCGCAACATGTGGAAAAGCATCCTGTGCGAGGAAGGCCACGAGCTGAGTTTTGAGTCTCTTCTGCTGATCGAGTATTCCGTAAGTGGCTTGTTGTCGATCATCTTGATGGTGTGCAGCATGAAGGACCGAGGCTGCGATGTTCCCGAGAGCATCGATATGGATGCCCTTCAGCAGGTTGCGCGCATTCAAATCGTCCGCCTTGCCCGGTTCGAGGGCGTGGAGCCTTCCGAGATCCTTCTGCGCTTGCAGATGTACGATAAGTTTTTGAAGAGCGGCGCCTAAAGCCCTGCTGGCCGCTTGGCTGGGATATGATTGCCCAATCGAGGTGCGGCAATGGAGCGCCGCTCCTGCATCCATGAAAGGGAAATCATGCTTAAGGATTTGAAGACGCTCCGCAATCTGAACATTGCGGTTGTGGTTTTGTCGGCGATCGGAATCGGTGCCGCCGTCTTTGCGCTCATCATGTGCGCCGTTGCCAATGCGGCCGTGAGTGCCGAGATGTCGGGTTCCTTCACGGTGGATTCGCTCGACATCGATGGCGCCATGGCTTATCCGGACGATACGATTTCGGACATCCAGGCCCTGCATTCCACGATCATCGTCGCCGCCATCCTGTTTGTTTTGAGCCTTGTCGTTTCCGCGCTCAACTTGGCTGTTGGCATCCAGGGCATGAACATCCTTAAGAACGAGAAGCGCCTAGACCGCATGTTCGTTCTTTTCATTGTTTTCTCTGTTATCAATGTGGTGGACGGCAATTTGATTAGCGGTGTTTTGTTCATCATCTCCGCTGTTTTCATGTACAGGCTGCGCAAGGTTCCCTTCAGCGTTTTGTGCGAGCAGCAGGCTCATCCTGAGCTGATGTTCGTTGGCCCCGGTTATCCTGCTCCTGCATATCCGTATGCTCAGCCGGCTCAGCCTTATGCTCAGCCCGGTTATGCTCAGGCGTCGTACGGCCAGCCTGCGGGCGCGCCGTATGGGCAGGCTGGTCAGGCTCAGCCTTATGGTCAGGCGCCTTGGGGCCAGCCGGTTCAACCCGCTCAACCTTGGGGCCAGCCTGCTGCTCCGGTTGATCCTTATGTGCAAGCCGCCCAGGCAGCCGCTCCTGTTGAGCCTGTTGCCGCGGCCGCTGAACCCGCACAAGCAGCCGAGCCCGCACAGCCTGCACAGGCCGAGGCTTCCGAGGAGACGGATGCCCCTGCCCAGGTAGCCGAGCCCGAGGTCCAGGCTGCTGAGCCCGTCGCCTCCACCGACGAGGGTGCGACTGCAGAAGACGGCGAAAAGAAGAGCGAGTAAGCTCGCCCTTCTTTTAGGCCTTGTTCACGGCGGCAACGCAGCCCGTGACAAACTCCCCAACGGGTTTTGCCGCCTGCGTGCCTTCCTTTTCAATAATCTTCACTATGGCGGAGCCCACGATGGCTCCGTCTGCTATTTCGGCCATGGATTGGGCCGCCGTCGCGTCGGAGATGCCGAAGCCGATGGCGATGGGCGTGTCCGTAGCCTCGCGGATCTTGGCGACGATGCTGCCCAGGTCCGTGGTGATCTTGCTGCGCGTTCCGGTGACGCCGAGCGAGGAAACCAGGTAGATGAAGCCCTCGGCCTCACGCGCGATCATGCTGATGCGATCCTCGGAGGTCGGCGCGATCATCGAGATCAAATCGAGCCCTTGCTGGGCGAAGGCAGGTGCGAACTCCTCTTTTTCCTCGTAGGGAACGTCAGGCAGGATGATGCCGCACATGCCGGCGCGCGCCGCGTTTTCGGCGAACTTCTCGATCCCGTAGTGATACACCACGTTTCCGTAGGTCATGAACACCATGGCAACGTCGAGCTCCTTGTTCAACTCTTCGGCCATGGCGAAGATCTTGTCGGTGTCCACGCCGCCTTCGAGCGCGCGCAGGTTGGCTCCCTGGATAACGGGGCCCTCGGCGGTGGGATCGCTGAAGGGGATTCCGAGCTCAATCACCTTCGCGCCGGCCTGGGCCATGGCGCGCACGACCTCGCGGGTGGTGTCGAGCGTTGGGTCTCCGCAGGTGACGAAGGGGATGAAGGCTTTACCATCGGCGAAGGCCGCGGCGAGTTTCTTGTTCATGGGTGCTCCTTGGGTTTTAAGGGAAGATAAGCTGATGAAGTGGTGTTTGTTTACTCCGAGATGTCCTGGCCGCGGTAGCGAGCCATGGCTACGCAGTCCTTATCGCCACGTCCGCTGAGCGTGATGACCATGATCTTGTCCTTGGGAAGCGTCGGGGCGATCTTCATCGCGTAGGCCAGCGCGTGCGCGCTTTCGATCGCAGGGATGATGCCTTCCGTGCGGCTTAGGTACTCGAAGGCATCGACCGCCTCGTCGTCGGTGATGGCTACGTACTGCGCGCGCCCGGTGTCGTTCAACCAGGCGTGCTCGGGTCCGATGCCGGGATAGTCGAGGCCGGCGCTGATGGAGTACACCGGGGCGATCTGACCGTATTCATCCTGGCAGAAGTAGGATTTCATGCCGTGGAAGATTCCCAGGCTGCCCGTATTGATGGTGGCTGCCGTCTCGAAGGTGTCGATACCGCGGCCGGCCGCCTCGCAGCCGATGAGAGCGGTGCCTTCATGCTCGATGAAGGGATAGAAGGTTCCGATTGCGTTAGATCCACCGCCGACGCAGGCCAAAACGTAGTCGGGCAGGCGTCCTTCCTTCTCGGTGCACTGGTCGATGATCTCGTAGCCGATGAAGCTTTGGAAATCGCGCACGATGGTGGGGAAGGGGTGCGGGCCCATACAGGAACCAAGCAGGTAGTGCGTGTCGTCGATGCGGTTGGTCCACTCGCGCATGCATTCGGACACGGCGTCCTTCAAGGTGCCGGTGCCCGAATCGACGCCATGAACCTCGGCGCCCATCAGGCGCATGCGGTACACGTTGAGCGCCTGGCGCTCCATGTCCTCGATGCCCATGTACACGTGGCATTCCATGTTAAGGAGTGCGGCGACGGTTGCGGTTGCGACGCCATGTTGGCCGGCGCCGGTTTCGGCGATCAGACGCGTTTTGCCCATCTTCTTTGCAAGAAGCGCCTGGCCAAGGGCGTTGTTGATCTTGTGCGCGCCGGTGTGGTTCAGGTCTTCGCGCTTAAGGTAGATCTTGCATCCACCGAGGTCGCGCGTCATCTTCTCGGCGTAGTAAAGAAGGCTGGGGCGGTTTGCGTAGTTGTCGAGCAGGTCTTTGAGCTCCGCTTTGAACTCGGGGTCGTTTTTGTAGTGCTCGTAAGCTTCCTCGAGCTCGATCACGGCGTTCATCAGGGTTTCGGGGATGTACTGTCCGCCATGGACGCCGAAGCGGCCATTGGTTTGGGGGGCGGTGTTCTCTGCCATATGTTTTCCTTTCTTGGGTGTTTGCTTAGGTGCTTGCATGGGGGCTGCATTTTGCTCGACCATGCGCAGGAAGCTTTGCATCAAAGCCCTGCTCTTGCGCGGTTTGCCTTGGGCATCCGTCAGGGAGGATTCGATGCCGCTGCTCACATCGACAAGGCTCGGCCGGCAGTTCATCAACGCGGGGCCGACGTTTTCGACGCTCATCCCGCCTGCCAAACCGAAGGGCCGCACTACCTTGGCAAGGAGCGCCCAATCGAAGGTGTGCCCTTCGCCTTTGCCTCCGTCCAGCAAGACGAACTCGGCTTTTGACGCGTTGGCGGCCTCTATATCGGCGGCGCATTTTATCTCGAACGCCTGCCAGATCTCGAGTTTCGGCGCCAGAACTCGCAGCTCTTCGATGTAGCGGTCGTCCTCGTTGCCATGGAGTTGCGCGATCTGGATCGTTTTTTCTTCGAACAGGCGGGCGATGAATGCGGGCTCGGCATCGACGAAGACCCCGACCGTCTGTATCTTGCCGTTGATTCCTGCTCGCAGGGCGCGAGCTTCGTCGGCGCTCACCTTGCGCTTGCTCTTTTCAAAGAAAACGAAGCCGATGTAATCGGGGGCGATTTCGTTCACGGCTTCAAGGTCGTCAGGCGAGCAGATGCCGCAGAACTTGATGCTGGGACGCGCGTTTGGGCTGGTGGGCATGGCTTCACGCTTCCTTTGCGGCCAGGCGGAACTCCGCGAGCTTGGCCGCCTTGTCGGCGCTGCGCATCAGCGCTTCGCCGACAAGTGCGCCATCCGCGCCCATCGCGGCGATGGTGCTCACGTCCGCAGGCGTCTTCACGCCGCTTTCCGCAACGAAGAGGCAATCCTCAGGGATCAGCTTGCGCAGGCGCTGCGCGTTGCCGAAGTCGACGCTGAAATCCTTCAGGTTGCGGTTGTTCACACCGATGATGCGCGCACCGACCTCGAGGGCCTGTTCGATTTCCTTTTCATCATGCGTTTCCGCGAGCGCGACCATGCCCAGTTCATGGGTAAGATCCAGGTAGGCCTTGAGTGTCGCGGAATTCAAGAGCGAGCAGATGAGCAGCACTGCGTCGGCGCCCATCAGACGCGCTTGGTAGATTTGGTACTCGCTTACCGTGAAGTCCTTGCGGATCATGGGGGTGCTCACGGCGCGGCGGATGTCGAGGAAAATCTGGTCGCTGCCCATGAACCATTGCGGCTCGGTAAGGCAGCTGATGCAATCGGCGCCGGCGGCTTCATACTCGCGT
Organism: bacterium; assembly: GCA_963597045.1. Classification (GTDB taxonomy): domain Bacteria; phylum Actinomycetota; class Coriobacteriia; order Coriobacteriales; family Eggerthellaceae; genus Anaerotardibacter. The sequence continues at coordinate 48,842 of CAVBOO010000001.1, forward strand.
GCAATCTGCAAGTACGGGAAGTCCTCGGCGATGATTCCCTTGCTGGGGCTGGCCTTCTTCACTTCGCAGATGAAGCTGAGGCCGGGTTTTTGCAGGGCATCGAAGAAGCGCTTCCCATCGCCTAGCTGCGAGCCGTTGCTCTTGGCAATGTCGATGAGCTGCTTCAAGTGCGTCAGACTCATACGCTCCTCATCGCGCTCAACGCGTGCTGCGGTGGCTTCGGCGATGGTGTTGAGAATGGTGGTCATGGGTGGTCCTAAACGGGGATTGCTGCTTGTTGTTCGGGTGGTGTACCTGTGACGGGGCCTGCCGCTTAGCTGTTGGACACTTCGATGTACTTCTTAAGCGTTGCAAGCGCCGCGCCGGAATCGATCAGGCTTTGCGCAAGATGAATGCCCTGCTCAAGCGAATCTGCTTTTCCATTCAGGTAAAGCCCGGCACCTGCGCTCATGAGCACGGTGTCGCGTTTGGGGCCGGTGATGCTGCCATCCAGGATGCCGCGGGTGATAGCGGCATTTTCCTCGGGGTCGCCGCCTTCGAGGTCTTCCTTGGAGCAACGGGGCAGGCCAAAATCCTCGGGCTTGATCACGTAGTTGCGGTAGAAGCCCTTGTGGAATTCGCACACCACGGTGTCGCAGGCGCTCGAGAGCTCGTCGAGCACGGCGCGCCCGTACACGACCATGCCGTCTTCAACGCCCAAGGTGCTCAAGACCTCGGCCAAGGGCTGCACCAGGCTTTCGTCGTATACGCCGAGCAGGAACTTGGTGGCGCCGGCGGGGTTGGTCAGGGGGCCTAGGATGTTGAAGACCGTGCGAATGCCCAGTTCTTTGCGAATGGCGCCCACGTAGCGCATGGCGGGGTGGTATTTCTGCGCGAAGCAGAAGCAAAAGCCCACTTCGTCAAGGAGTTTTGCGCAGAGCTCGGGGTCTTGGTTGATATTGGCGCCTAAAGCTTCCTGCACGTCGGCGGTGCCGCATTTGCTGCTGGCTGCGCGGTTGCCATGCTTGGCCACCTTCACGCCGCCGGCAGCGATGACCATGGCTGCGGTGGTGGAGACGTTGAAGCTGCCTGCCTTGTCGCCGCCGGTGCCGACGATTTCGAACAGGGGCTCGTCATAGTTCAGGTGCTCGGCCTGATCGCGCATGGCGGCGCCGCAGCCTGCGATCATCGATGGTTTCGGCCTTGGTGCTCTTGGTGGAAAGCGCCGCAAGGAAGGCTGCGGTCTGCGTGGGCGAGGTTTCGCCCGACATGATCTCGTTCATCACGGCATAGGATTCGTCGTAGCTGAGATCCTGCTTGTCGACGATTTTGAAGATGGCTTCCTGAATCATGCTGTGCTCCTTTGCTTGGCTTTGTTCGTTGTTTTCGATCAGGGGTTTTGTTGGTGTTGCTGGCGTGGTGCCGGGATTGTAGGATTCGCTTGCGGCGCCGTGAGCAGTGGCGATGTGTGTGTTTGAGCGAGTGGGGAACTTCGGTCCGCCCGGGCGCTGTACCGCCAGGAAGTTGGCGATGATGGTCGCGCCGTCGGGCGTCATGATGCTTTCGGGGTGGAACTGCACGCCGAAGGTCGGGAAGCGCTTGTGCTGCACCGCCATGATCTCGCCGTCGTCGGTGCGCGCCGTCACGCGCAGGCAGTCGGGGATGCTGTTCCTGTCGGCCGCCAGGGAGTGGTAGCGGGCAACCCTGAAGCGCGGCGCCAGGCCCGAGAACAGCACGCTGTTTTCGCGGTTGGCCGTGCTCTGCTTGCCATGCATCAGACGCTCGGCGTAGCCGACGTGCGCACCATACGCTTCACAAATGGCCTGATGGCCAAGGCAAACCCCAAGGATGGGGTAATCGGGGCCGAGCTCGCGGATGATGTCGATGCACCTGCCCGCCTCGCTCGGCTTGCCAGGTCCGGGGCTTATGACGATGTGGTCGGGGTCCAGCTCGCGCAGCTTCTCGGGGCTAATCTCGTCGTTGCGGAAAACCCTGATCTCGGGGTCGATCGAGCCGATGAACTGGTAAAGGTTGTAGGTAAAGGAATCGTAGTTGTCGATGATGGCGATCATTGCTCGATGCCTCCTTGCGCCTTATCAAGCGAAACGCGAACGGCCTTGGCTTTGTTGATGGTTTCCTGGTATTCGCATGTCGGCACGCTGTCGGCCACGATGCCAGCGCCCGAGCGAACGGAAACCTTGCCGTTCTTCTTGAAAACCAGGCGAATCGCGATGCACATGTCCATGTTGCCGGTGAAATCGAGGTAGCCCACCGCGCCGCCGTAGACGCCGCGCTTGCAATCCTCAAGGTCGTTGATTATTTGGCAGGCGCTGATCTTCGGCGCCCCCGAAAGGGTGCCCGCGGGCAGCACGGACGAGATGGCGTCAAGGGCGTCAAGCCCGTCGGCGATCTGGCCGCTCACGGTGGACCCGATATGCATTACATGGCTGAAGCGCTCGATGCTCAGGTATTTATCGACCTTCACGCTGCCGTATTTCGAGATCTTGCCGATGTCGTTGCGGCCAAGGTCCACGAGCATGTTGTGCTCGGCAAGCTCCTTTTCGTCGGCCAAAAGCTCTGCCTCGATGCGCGCGTCCTCCTCCGGCGTTGCACCGCGGGGGCGCGTGCCTGCAAGGGGGAAGGTGCGCAAGGTGCCGTTTTCCAGCTTGACGAGGGTTTCGGGCGAGGCGCCGGCCAGCTCGATGTCATCGCTTGCGAAGAAGAACATGTAAGGGCTGGGGTTGGTGGTTCGCATGGTGCGATAGGTATCCAAAAGGCTGCCCTCGAAATCGGCATCGAGTCGGTTGGACAGCACCACCTGAAAGATATCGCCTTCTTTGATGCGCTCTTGCGCGCGGCGGACGATACTGCAAAAGCCCTGCTCATCGAAAAGGCTACGGTATTTGCTCGTCGTGCGGCCGGGTTTGTGGGGCGCCATCTCGCCATGAAGAACAAGCTTCTTCATGTAGGCAAGCTCGTTGTTGGCGCGCTTGATGCCCTCGGCCCCCTCCGAGATGCGGGCGTTTGCGATGAGGACGATCTTCTTGCGCACGTTGTCGAAGGCGATGACCTTGTCGAAGAGCATTAGGTCGACGTCGTTGAAGCCTTCTTCGTCGCGGGCATCCAAGCGCAGGCTCGGCTCGGAGTATTTCAGGTAATCGTAGGCGAAGTATCCAACCAGGCCTCCGGTGAAAGAGGGGAGCTCGGGTGCCTTGGGGCTGCGGTGAGCGTCCAAAATGGCGCGGATCGCAATGTTGGGATCGTCCGTTTCGAACTCAAAGACCTTGGCGTCTTCGATATCGGCTTCGCCTTCGGCCTGGGCGGCAGCATCGCTTTCGGAGTGCACGGCGCCGCCGTTCGCCAGTGCCAAGATTTTGGCGGGGACGAAGGCCTGCTCATCGAGTTTGGCGATGCTCATGTGGCCGTTTTTGCAGGTGATTTCGAGGCTCGGGTTAAAGCCCAGGAAGGTGTAGCGTCCCTCGATGGAATCCTCAACCGATTCAAGCAGGTAGCAGTGCTTGCTCACGTTTTGCATCTTGCGCAAGACGGTGATCGGGGTAACTTCGTCCGAAAGAATCTCGCAACTCACCGGCATGATATCGAAGGCGCCGTTTGCTGCGTTCGCCGTTTTCGCATCCGCAGCATCTTCGACTGCGGCGGCGTTCTGCATATGTTCGCTTGCTTGCTTCATCCCTCTCCTTTCGAGCGGGGAAACAAAAAGCCCGCCCTTGCTCGTGTTTACGAAAACAAGGACGGGCTTGGTAAAGCTCGCGGTGCCACCTTGATTCACGAATGCCTAGGCTTCGTGCGCTTTGCGGAACGCCATCACGCTCCTGACCGGTAACGTCGGTCTTACGTCGCGGATACTTCGGTTGATTGATCAATCGGTTCCCCACGCCCTCGGCGGCCCATTTGGCGATCTGCGTTCTGCCCGGATCCCAGCGCCCCGGACTCTCTGTGAGTGCACGATCACCGTTACTTCCGCTTCAACGGTTTAGGTGATGGCTGCAGAATAGCGCGCGTTTCGCGCCCGCGTCAACCGAAATTTTTTCTAAATCTTGGCGAGCGGCCGAGGTGCTCTTTCCGACAAAAGCAAGAGGAAAGCCTTTATCGCAAAGTGCTCCCGTCTGAAAAATCTTTGATGCGGAAGGGCTTGAATCGATATGCGAAATTGCAAAAATATTCGAAATAGACGCAGGTCAGAAGGTATTTTAGTATTATTGGCAAGGTGCTTTGCATCCGGGCAGCCCTAAAGAAAGGGGGTGCCGCCCATGGACGTTCAGACCGTGATTGCCGTTTGTGCGATCTTCTCTGTTGTTCTTGGGATCGTTGAAGTAAGCAAGCGTCGCTAAATGCGAGGTAGCTTACGGAGAGGAGGTGTGAACTGCATCAAAGAAAGCTAAAAGCCAGGCCCACATTTCACAAAGACCTGGCTTTAGCAACTAAGATGCTGCCCGGATAGGCGGGGCACCCTTTATTTGCAGTATAGCCGAGCCGAGCCGGCGTAGCTTGAAGATTCCCCAAACTCCATAATTCACCGCTTGACCTAGGCTTGTTCTTGATTTCCAGGTTTGCAAAAGGCCAGCATTCCTGTTATTTGCCATACTGGATGGAGCAAGAGGATTTTGTAAAAAGGGAGAAGTAGCATGAAAACAGAGGAGAAAAATGAACTGTCCAATCGTTAAAGGCGAGATTGCGCTGCGGATGCCTTCTGCGCCTGCAAGTTTTGCTGACCTGGCGGCAGGCAAAAACTTACTGGATACGCTTGCAGCCCATGCCGATGATTGCGTTGGCCTTGCGGGAAATATGATCGGCGTCCGTAAATGCATCATTGCTTTTGTTGAGCAGGAAACAGGCAAAAACCGCTTGATGTTCAATCCGGAAATCGTTGAAAAATCCGGTTCCTACGAGGCGGAAGAGGGCTGTTTGAGCCTTGCCGGCAAGCGCAGAGCAACCCGCTATTCATCGATCACGGTGAGGTTTCAAGATGAAAAATTTGCTTGGTCAGAAGAAGAATTCAGTGGCTTCACGGCGCAGATCATTCAGCATGAAATAGATCATTGCAAAGGAGTCGTCATCTAGCTCTTTGGCTCTGGCTGCTGGTGCTCATGCAAAATCAACTAGCAGCTGGGCGACCTCACTCGCCGGTTGTCCAGCTGCTATTGCCGCTTCGTTAACTTTCGACCTTTTGCGAAAAAAGATATTGACGGCGTTGGGGGCTGCGGCTAAAGTCCGTAGACACAAACCGATGACGTGGAAGTAACGTTGGTCGTGCACTCACAGAGAGTCCGGGGCGCTGGGATCCGGGCAGAACGCAAACCATCAAATGGACCACTGAGGGCAAGGGGCGCGCTCGCAAGAGCCAATCCAAGACGTAAGCCGGCGTTAACGGCAGAGGGCGTGATGGCGTTCTCATGAGAGGGTTCTTTTAAGAGCCAAGAAAAGGTGGCACCGCGGTTCATCCGTCCTTTTCGCGAGATGCGAAAGGGGCGTTTTTTATTGCCTTTATCGCAGCTCGTTACTGTAAACGCAGCTAGAGAAAGGACCAATGAAATGGCTGCAGAAAAGCGTGTAGTTGCAACTCAGGAAACCAAGGGTTTCACCACTCAGGATCTTATCCTCATCGCGGTGCTTTTGGCGGCGGGCGCCGTCCTCAAGCTCACCGTTTCGAGCTTCCTTACCT
>CAVBOO010000002.1:0-28176 GCA_963597045.1 bacterium
TCATAAACCAATCCCCTTCCCTTTCAATCGAGGATCATCAGACACAAGCGTTGAGCCAACGCAATTCACGCCTTATCCTCTGCCATGCCAACAGCGAAGGTTCGCGGTTTGGCTTCGACGGAACAGCAGGTCGCAGCCGTCGTGCAAAACTTTGCCCCTTAACCTCAGAGCCTGCACCCAATGAGTCATTTTAAATTGCCTAAATTCTACCTAATAGCCACGAGACTAGTGCAAGAAGTTCGTAAGGAACGAGGGCGGACTCTTTCGTTTAATCGAATTTTCATACATCGCCAATTCAATTCTCGATGCGCTGAGAGGGCGCCTCTCAGATCGCCGCTAAATGACATAGATGGAAAACCTGGCAGCTCCAGCCGCCAGGCCAAAAGCACCTAATGCCACCCACCGAAAGACTCAAATACCCCAACAGCATCTAGTACCGCCCGCTGCGGGATCCGGCGAAGGGCAAAAAGAAAGAACCCCGAAGGGTTCCTTCCTTAAAAGCAATACTTGGCGCAGTACTCGGCGCTTGGCGCATGGCCTAATGCCTAACGCAGGGCTTGCGCCCTCGTGCTGCCCTCGGCCTATTTGGCCAAACCGACTTCCTCAAGGTACGCGCGCAGGTCATCGTCCCAACTGGGAAGCTGCGCGCCGTACATCTCGAGCATCAAGCTCTCGAGCTCAACCTTCTCGGCGGTGACAAGGTCGGTTGCAGGCTCCAGGAGCTTGCCCTTATCGAAGCCGCAAATCTCCATGACCTTGGCCGCAAAGTCATAGCGGCTCACGCAGCCCTGGCTGGTGATGTGGAACACGCCCGTGCCGCCGTTCTGGATAAGGCGATCGAGGAACCTCACGTACATCGAAACCGAGGTGGGCGATGCGAACTGATCGGTGCGCGCCTTGTAGACCTTGCCGGCATTCACTGCATCGAGGATGTCCATCAGGATGCCGCCGTTGACGCTGTAGAGCCACGAAGAACGAACGATCGCATGCTCGGGGGTGGTGTCGCGCACCATGGTCTCGCCCGCGCGCTTGGACTTGCCGTATGCGCATTCGGGGTGCGGGTTGTCGAACTCGTTGACGGGCTCGTGCAGGCGAGGCGGGAACACGTCGTCGGTGGAAACCTGGATCACCAACGCACCGACGGAGTTGGCCGCAAGCGCGACGTTGCGCGCGCCCAGGGCATTGGTCTCATAAGCACGGATGCGATTGCCCAAACCCGTGACCGAACGAGGAATGCCCGCGCAGTTGATAACGACATCGGGCTGCGCTTCCTGCGCGAACAAGACCAGGCGGTCGGGGTCGCACACGGTTACCTCTTTATCGGTGCCCACCACGTTATAGCCAAGATCGGCGAAGCGGGTCATGAACTCGGAACCAAGAAAACCCTTGGACCCGGTGATCCAGATAGTCTTTTTGTCACTCATTTCAAACCTCTATCGTTTGGAAGATGTTCGGTGCGCGACCTTACGGCAACGCATAACTTGGACGGACTGCACGACCTTGCGGCAGCGCATAACTTGAACAGGCCGCGCTGCCCTTACGCCGCCTTGGCCTCGGCACCGCCGGAACCAGTACCGTCGCCCTTGGACTTGCCGCGGAGAATCTGGAAGGCAAGAACGCAGGCGATCAGGGCAAAGCCGACGAGGTTGCTGCCGACCGAGGAAATGGATGCCAGGTCGGAGATGGGAAGCATCACGCAAATGCCCGCCACGATCATGATCGCGCGCACGAGCACGTTGATGCGCCCGCTGAAGTAACCGCAGATGCCCGCCGCAACGCCGAACAGACCGAACAGCGCCATGAAGATGTTGACACCGTTAAGCCAGATGGGCAGCGGGTCGCCCTGCATGATCATCGAGGGATAGAAGGCGAAGATGAAGGGCACGATGTAAGCCGCGATGGCCAGGCGCGATGCATTGAACGCGGTGCGCATGGCGTCGGACTTCGCGATGGCCGACGCCGCGAAGGCCGCTAGCGCAACCGGCGGCGTGATGTCTGCCAGGATACCGAAGTAGAACACGAAGAAGTGAGCGCAAACCAGCGGCACACCAAGCTGCATCAGGATGGGCGCGCAGGTTGCGGCCATGATGCAGTAGTTTGCCGTGGTGGGAACGCCCATGCCCAGAACGATGCAGCAAAGCATGGTGAGGACGAGGCCGATGATCAGCACGTCACCGGAAGCCATGACGATGACGTTGATGAGCGTGGAAGCAAGGCCGGTGATGGTGATGCAGCCGGCGATCATGCCCGCCATAGCGCAGGCAACGGCTACCGAGATGGAGTTCTTCGCACCGGCGGCGAAGGCGTCGCAGCAGGTCCACAGCGCGGTCTTGGTGGATTCCAGGAACACGCTTGCGAAGCTCTGCCCCTCGGCGCGGCTTTCCCAGTTGGTCTGGATGAAGTGAATGTAGCCGATGACGAAGGCGGCGAAAATCGAGATCGCAGCCGACACGGCCATCGTGAAGACGTTGGCGGCAACCAGGTAAACCAGCAGCACCAGAGGAATGATGAGATAGCAGTTGAGGCCGAGCCAGCTCCACTTGGGAAGAAGCTCGCGGGGGATGCCCTTCAGGCCCATCTTCTTGGCCTCAAGATGCACCGAGAAGAAGATACCGGCGAAGAAGAGCAGCGCCGGGATGATGGCGATGGTGGCAACCTCGATGTAGGGGATGCCCATGTACTCGGCCATGAGGAAGGCCGCGGCGCCCATGATGGGAGGCATGATCTGGCCGCCCGTGGACGACGCGGACTCAACGGCGCCGGCGAACTCGGAGCGATAACCCGTCTTCTTCATCATGGGGATGGTGACGGTACCGGTGGTAACGGTGTTGCCCACCGAAGAGCCGGAAACCATGCCGCACAGGGCCGAGGAAATAACGGAGACCTTTGCAGCGCCGCCCGAGGACCACCCAGCCAGGCGGTTGGCGAACGAGATGAAGAAGTTCGCGATACCGGTGCGCTCAAGGAAGGCGCCGAAGATGATGAACAGGACGATGTAGGTGTAGCAAACGTTGGTGGGCGTGCCCAAAACGCCGCTCGAGGTGTAGAAGAGCTTCTGCACGACATTGGAAACGGAGCTCACGATGTCGGCGCTGCGACCCATCTGGAACGAAAGCGCGTACACCAGAAGCGCGGTGACCACCAGCAAAATGGGCAGGCCCACGCAGCGGCGACACAGCTCGAACACCGTGGCGATGCCGATGACGCCCAGGACAACTTCCAGCGCACCGATGCGCGTGCCCATGAGCAGGATCTCCTTGCAGTTGAGCGAGAAGTAGAAAAAGGCCGCGGCGCCCGCCAGCATGATGACGATGTCGTACCAGGGTATATGGTTGGGCTTAAGGTTGGTTTTGCGCGCAGGGTACATCAGGTAGCCGACGATGATGACGAAGGCCACGAAGCGGGCCAGGCGCGCCTCGGCCTGATCGGTCGAGAACAAGGTCATGTACAGGCACCATATGGAAAATACGATCATGACCGCCGTGATGATGACCTTGGGGATGCCTTCCCAGATACGCGTGTTCGACTCCTGGTCGTACTTGCGCATGATCTCGTCGGCATCGAGTTCGGCGTCTGCAGCCTTGACCTCGGTGGTTTCCTTAGATTTGAACAAAGCCATGTTTCCCCCTTCCCTACTCGGAATCCTTGGTGTTCACTTCGATGCCCTGCTCGGCGAAGTACTTGGCAGCACCCGCGTGGTAGGGAACCGTAGTGATCGAGGAAGCGGTTTCAAGGTTGACCTCGGAATACTTGTCGTGAGCATCGGGCTGGACCTTGGCGCCCTCGAAGATGGACTTGGTGAACTTGTAGATCGCCTCGTCGGAGACGTTGTCGTTGGCGATGACCACCGAAAGAACCGCCACCGTGGTGGTGTCGGAATCAAGCCCGTAGGCGTCCTTGGAAATGGTGGACTCCTGATAGTAGGGGCAATCCTTCAGAAGCTTGGCGATATGCTCGCTGTCCAGGGAGACCAGGTGCACGGGTTTTGCCGTGGAGAGGTCGGTGATGGAGGTGGTGGGAGCGCCCGCCACAACGAAGGCAGCATCGATCTTGCCGTTCTTGAGCGAGTCGGTGGAGTCACCGAAGCTCTGGTAGACGGGCTTGATGTCCTTCTCGGCATCCAGGCCGTAGGCGTTCAGGATGTCGATGGCGTTGAAGTTGGTGCCGGAACCGGCCGCGCCGACGGAAACGGTTTTGCCCTCAAGGTCGGCGACCGTCTTGATGTCGGGATTGGTGGTCACGATCTGCACCTGCTCAGGATAAAGAGCGGCAACGACGGAGAAGTCGCTGTAAGAACCGGTCGATTCGAAGAGCTTGGAGCCCTCGTAGGCGTAGGTCTGAACGTCGGCCTGGCAGAAGGCCATGTCGGCGTCGCCGTCCTGCATCGATTGGACGTTGGACTGCGAACCGTTGGAGGAAAGTGCGACGACGGTCGTGCCCTCCGTGTTGGTGCAGTAGTTTGCGATAACCGTGCCGAACGCGTAATAGGTACCGGATTCGCCACCGGTCACGAACTGCAGGTTGTTGTCGATACCTTCGCCATCCTTCGTGAAGCCACCGCCACCGGCGAAACCGGCGTAACCGGCCGCGATGAGGATGACCACGTAAATGGCAGCAATGAGAGCTGTTGCCTTTTTACTCACGCAAGTACCCCTTTCCGTTGAATCTGACGCGCACGTGCGAAAACGAATCTTGGGCAGCGGGCGCAAAGCCCCGCCAAGAAAAACCCAAGGCAGGCAAAACGCCTGCGCCGCAGCGGAAGCTCGCACCGCTTAAGGGAAAGAAAGGCCGCGAGCCACCCGAGACCAACGCATCCTGCCCGTAAAACAAACGAGCCACCGGTCAAATGATCGGCGGCCCCAAAGTTTGCGGTTAGCCACATTTTCGCAAAGTGTGCACGAAACAAGCGAACACGAGTTGAACAACCATCCTAATGGGCGGCGTCCAAATCAAGGCTAGTTATACAGATTTTTTCGGTGACGGGATGCATATTTCATCATTTGTAACAAAAAGAAGGGCTCTTCACCGCGCGAAGCCCTAGCGCATGCGATGAAGATCATCTTCCTCGTCGATGCGCGTGTCGCGACGATCCTCGAGTGCCTCGTCGTCCTCGAAGATGTCATCGAGCTTATCTTGGATGAACTCGATGAAGGCAGGCTGCTCGTCGTCGGCGGCGGCTTCACGCTCCTCGCGTTCGCGCTCCTCTTCCTCGTCGTCGGACTCCATCATCTCGAAGGCAAGAGCCTGGTCTTGGACCGATTTAAGGCTCTCGACCTCGATGAACACGCGTGTGGCGTCGGGGAACTCGGCGCGGATGCCCGCCTCGATACGGTCGATGGAGCGCAAGATCTGCACCGCAGGGACGCTCGGCGAGAAGTTTGCGTCGATGGTCAAAAGCATGTCGTGGGGACCCAAGAACATCGAAAGCACGCGTCCGCAGTCGACCACGTTCTCGTCGGATTCCACGATCTCGATGACACGGCGCGTCTGCGGCTTGTTCAGACCTTCGCCGATGAGCAGGGCCTTGGTCTGGGTAAGCAAAACGGCGGCCACCACCATCAGCAGCAAGGCAATCGCGATGGATGCCAGGGAGTCGTAGAGGGGGTTGCCCGTCACGTGGCTTGCGACGATGCCCGCGAAGGCGATAAGGAGGCCGGTTTCGGCGGCGGTATCTTCAAGCACCACGGTGTAGAGGCTTGGGTCCTTGCAATGGTCGATGAACTTCAGGGGCGATACCTTGCCGCGCGCAAGGTTGAACTGCTTGATCGCAACGGCAAGCGTGGTGCCCTCGATCACGGCCGAGATGCCTAAGATCACAAGCGAAGGCAAGGGGTCGGACAAACGCGCGTCCTCGATATGGACAAGATGGCTCACGCCCTCGACGAGCGAGATGACGCCACCGACGGCGAAGATGAGCACCGCCACGACCAACGTCCAGAAGTAAAGCTCCTTGCCGTAGCCGAAGGGATGGTCCTCGTCGCTGGGCTTTTTGGATTGATGGATGCCGAAGAGCACCAGGATGCCGTTGCCGGAGTCGACGATGGAGTGGATGCCTTCCGAGATCATGGCCTGCGAGCCCGTGATGAAGGCGGCGATGAACTTGACGATGCCCACCAGGATGTTGCCGCAGATCGCGGCTATGACGGCGATGGTCGAGCTACCTTTTTGCTGCACGGTGGCAGCGCCGCCGTCCTGCGGGGCGGGAGTCTCGGGAAGGTTGTCGGCCTGGGACAAAAGCCTGTTGCGCACGATATCCACCCCCTCGTCCCTAGAACGCTCGCGCTTCAATAAACGCTTCCTTGGCGTGGCGTTGTTACTCGGGGGTTGGTCGGAGCCCTTCATCGATGCGATCCTTTCATGCGTGCGTAGAACTCGCGCGAGCGAACAGGCCCTGCGCGATGTAAAAGATGATGCTACCAGGAATCAAGGACCAGGCGGCAAAGCTTCCGCAAATGCTCACAGTTCCATCAAGACGCCCGAGCTGCACGAGTGAGGCGCAAGAAAGGATGGGGCAGTCAGCTTGGGCCCAAAACCCAGCCGGCGCGGGTCTGAGCGCTGCCTGCGTGAGCAAAGGGTCAGGCCATCACGGGCTTAATCCAGCAAATCCTCGATGAAGCCGACGCGGTAGTTGGCCAGCACCACGTCGCCGCCATCCTGGGTGGCGTCCAGGTCGACATCGGCGAGGATCTGGAAATCGCGGTCGTCCCCTTCGTCGCGGATCACCTGACGCACATGCCACAGATGCTCTTCCTTCTCGTCGGACTCGTCCAAGAAGAAGTACGAGGTGGAGCGCGCATCGGCATCCAGCAGAACTTCCTCATGAGCCTCGAAGTACGCATCGATCACCTGGCGCCAGCGCCTGAGCCCGAAGCCCCACTCGCCATCGAGCTCGGCCAAGGCCTCGGCGTTTCCGGCCGCAAGCAGCCGCACGCGCTGGAAGAAGGCGTTGCGCACCAAGACGCTAAGCCCCCTGCGATCGAAGACCACGGCCTCGGGGGCCGAAGGCGCAGCTTCGTCCATCTGGGAACCGGCGCTCTCCCATTCGTCAACCAGGCTGGAGTCGACCGTGCGCACCACGACCGATAGCCACGCGATGATGTCTTCCAGGCGATCGTCGCATTTGTCGAGCGGAACGGTGCGGTCGAGCACGCGGTACACGTCCGATAGGTAGCGCAGCAACGTGCCCTCATTGCGCGCGATCTTGTAACTGGCAACGTAGCTTTTGAAAGTGGCGCCCGTCTCTATCATCTCGCGCAGGATGCTCTTGGGCATAAGCTCGTAGTCGGCAGCCCAGGGCACCGACTGGCAGTACATGGTAAAAGCCTGATCCAGCTCCTCGGCCAGGGGCTTGGGATAGGTGATGTCCTCGAGCCTGTCGAGGCGCTCGTCGTAGTCGACGCCCTCGGCCTTCATCGCGGCCATGGCCTGCGACTTCGCCTTGCGCTCCTGCGCGCGCAGAACCTGGCGCGGATTCTCGACCGTGGCCTCCGCCATCGAGATGACGTCGAGCGCGTAATCGTCGGATTCGGGGTCGAGCAGCTCCAAAGCCGCCAGCAAGAAAGGAGATAGCGGCTGGTCAAGCGCAAAATCCTCGGGCATCTCCATGGTAAGGAAGTAATCTCGGGAGCCGTCTTCCAGAACCTCGTGCTCCACTACGTCGGCGGCCTCGAGCGTCGCAAGCACCTCGTTAGCGCGCGTATGCAGGGCGAGTTTCTCGTCGGGGGTTTGGCTTGAGGCCTCGATGAGCCCCTCGAGGCTCGCGCGCACGTCGCCGCCGCGCTCCACCAAGTTGACCACCATGGAGTTGGTGATGCGCATGCGCGGCTTCAGGGTTTCGGGGCTTGCCTCGACGAGCTTCTCGAAAGCACCCTTGTTCCAGGTCACCTTGCCTTGCGGGGCGCGCTTGAGCTTGAGCTTGCGCTGCTTCTTGGGGTCGTTGCCCGCCTTGGCGCGCATGCGTGCGTTCTCGATCTCGTAATCGGGCGCTTGAACAAGCACCACGCCCTCGGTATCGAAGCCCGACCTGCCGGCGCGGCCGGCGATCTGATGGAACTCACGCGCGTTGAGCCTGCGCATACGATGTCCGTCGTACTTGATGAGCGCCGTTAAAAGCACCGTGTGGATGGGCACGTTGATGCCGACCCCCAGGGTGTCGGTGCCGCAGATAACCGGGAGCAATCCCTGCTGGGCGAGCTTTTCAACCAGCAGGCGGTAGCGCGGAAGCATGCCCGCATGATGCACGCCGACGCCGCATCCCAGCAAGCGCTGCAGGGTCTTGCCGAAGGCGGTGGAGAAGCTCGTGCCCTTGCATGCTTCCTTGATGCGGGCGCGCTCCTCCTTGGTGGCCACGCCGTAGCTGGCCAGCGCCTGCGCGGAATCGAGCGCGGCATCCTGGGAAAAATGAACAACGTAGATGGGCGCCTCGCCCTTGCGCAGGGCAAGCTCGACCGTGCCCTCCATCGAGGTATCCACATATTCGTAGCTCAAAGGGATGGGGCGCTCGGCGTCGGCCACCACATCGACGGCACGGCCCGTGCGCTCCCCAAGCGCCTTCGCGATTTGGGAAGTGTCGCCCAGCGTGGCGCTCATAAGAAGGAAGCGCGCATTGGTGAGCTCGATGAGCGGCACCTGCCATGCCCAGCCGCGATCGACATCGCCGTAAAAATGGAACTCGTCCATCACGACGGAGGCGATGTCGGCCGACGGGCCCTCGCCCAAGGCGCGGTTAGCCAGCACCTCGGCCGTGCAGCAGATAACCGGCGCATCGGGGTTGATGGACGTGTCGCCCGTGATCATGCCGACGTTGTCGCGTCCCAGCAGATCAACCAGATTGAAGAACTTCTCGCTCACCAGGGCCTTGATGGGCGCCGTGTAATACGAGGTGCCCGCATCGGCGCACAGGTCCATGAAGTGCATGCCCAGCGCAACCAAGGACTTGCCCGAACCCGTTGGCGTACCCAAAATCACATGGTTGCCCATCGCGATGCTCATCAGAGCCTCCTCCTGATGAGGCCACACCTCGATGCCACGGCTTTCCATCCAGCCGATGAAAGACATCAAAAGCTCGTCGGGGTCGAGCGGATTCTCCTCGCTCGATCGACTGTACAGGTCGTCGGACAAAAGCCCCAAGCCGCCGAAACCTTGGTAGTCGAGCTCGAAGGCGTCCTGCGAGCAGGGGTCGAGGCCTTCCTTGGCGGCGCCAACCTGGGCAGCATCTGTCTGTGCGGCACCCAGCATCGCGGCACCCGCCTGCGCGACGGGCTTGGCGCTAGTGGCGGGGGCGTTCGTCTTGTTCTCCTGGGACATGGGCACAACCTCGGCTTCGTTCACGGCTTCGCTCTTTTTGCGCTCAACGGTATCATGCGCAAGCGCTTTTGGTTATTGTGGAACAACATGTTTCGATCAATTTTAAAGGAGCCTCATGGCAAGCAATTACGTCGACCTTAGCTGTGCGGAGTTCACCGCCCAGCTCGCCGCCAAGCAATCCGTCCCCGGCGGAGGCGGGGCCGCAGCGCTCGCCGGCACACTTGCCGCCGCGCTTGGCGCGATGACTGCCAACTTCACCACCGGCAAGAAGGCCTACGCGCAGCACGAGGAAGACATCGTGCGCATGATCGGCGAACTCGAAGAGCTGCGCGCTCGCATGCTCGGCTACGTCGACGCAGACGCGGCCGGCTTCGCCGCCTTCATGGACGCCTGGCGCATGGACAAGGAAGACCCCGCACGCCAAGATGCTCTCGACGCTGCCACCAAGAGCTCGGCTGCCACCCCCTTCGCCATCGCGAAGGACGCGGTGCGCATCATCGAGGTTTTGGAGGAGCTTGCCGGCAAGGGCTCCAAGATGCTCCTTTCCGACACCGCCTGCGGTGCAAGCCTGGCGCGCGCCGCGCTTCAAACCGCGAGCATCAACGTGTACGCGAACACCCGCGGCGCCGAGGCCGAATGGGCGCGCAGCATGGAAGCCGAGTGCGAGCAAATGGTTGCCGAGTTCCTTCCCCGCGCCGACAAGGTGTTCAACAGCATCTGCGACGGCACGGGTCGCTAGGCGAAAACCGTGGCGCGCGCACGCAAACCCTCCAACCTCGACGCCCAGCTTGAGCAGTGGGCGGCGGCCATCGTCGACGATCCCGCAAGCTTCAAGGGGCGCTGGAAGCAAAGCTTCTTCCCCGGCGCACAAGAAGTGCGTCTTGACCTGGGCTGCGGCAAGGGGGCCTTCCTGGCTCGCAGCGCCAAGGCGAACCCCGGGGTGCTCTACATCGGCATGGACATCGATTCCACCTGCGTGGCACGCTGCGCGAAGAAGGCGATATTGGAGGAACTGCCCAACATGGTGGTGGCCCGCGCCGATGCCGCCTGCTTGCTCGAGTTCTTCGAGCCCGGCGAGCTTAGTCTCATCCATCTGAACTTCAACGCGCCCTACCCGCCCAAGAAGATGGCCGCGCGGCGCCTGACGCACATCGACCACCTAAGCCGCTACCGCACGATCTTAGGCGAAAGCGGCCGCATCGAGCTGCGCACCGACAACATGCCCTACTGGAAGTGGAGCCTGGAGGAGCTGCGTATCGCCGGCTACCACATCGACTGGCGCTGCGAAGACCTTCACGGCGCAATGCGCAAGCTCGCCGAAAAAGAAGCGCGGGCCAAGGCCGCCGAGGGCGAAAGCGGAGGACAGGCCGAAGCGAAGGCCGCACCACTGCCAACCGACGGGCCTGGCGTAGAGGCCAAACCCCAGCTCGCCGACGCAGCGCTTACCGTGCACCATAAGAACTTCGTTCGCAGCGAGTACGACGAAAAGCTCGTCGAAAAGGGCGCAGTGGTGTACTCGCTTATCGCGCATCCCGGCCCCGCACCTGCGGCAATGGAGCAAACCACCAAGCTCGGGCTCGTCGATTACCTGCCCGAGGACCTGGATACGCTCGAGCACATCCCCTACGGCATGGAAGACACCATCTTCAACATGCGCAACCGCAAGAAGAACGCCCGCGAAGCCCAGGCGCGCCGGGCATGGTGGGAGCGCAAGTACAAAAGCAAAGGCAGCTCAGCGGCAAAGGGGAGCAAAAGCGGCGCAAAGGGCGTATCATGCAACAAGCACGAATGCGCAGACGCGCCCCGCGCAGGCGCAAGCGTTTCCCCTACAAATAACAAGTAAGGAAGAACATGACCGACAAACAGAACAAGCAAGCAGCTCAGATTACCAACACGAACCGCTGGGACACCCGTCAGCTCGTGATCATGGCCCTCATGGCGGCCATCGCAACGCTTTTGTCCTTCGTCGAGATTCCCATTCTTCCGGCCGCTCCCTGGCTCAAGTACGATCCCTCCTTCGTGCCCTCGATGGTCACCGGCTTTGCCTACGGAGCCGGCCCCGGCGTTGCCGTCGGCTTGGTAACCGCCATCCTGCACATCTTCATGACCGGTAACTTCTGGGGCGGCATCATGAACATCCTCGTGGTGTGCGCCTACGTGATCCCCGCTTCCCTTATCTACGTGCGTCAGCACACGTGGCGCGGCGCCGCCATCGGCCTGGTCATCGGCTCTATCTGCCAGATCATCGTCGCTATTTTGGCCAACATCGTGATCACCCCCATCTACGCGGGCATGCCCGTCGAGTCCGTGATCGCGCTCATCATTCCCGTGCTCGTTCCCTTCAACGTGCTCAAGGTCGTTTTGAACTCCGTCATCACCATCGCCGTCTACAAGGCCATCTCGAACCTGATCACCCCGAAGAAAAACCAGGTCAAGGGCCGCTAAGCGCCTTTGGGTTTGAAGGTTTCCATGATCGAGTTCGACGGCGCCCGCTTCACCTACGACGGGCAGCACTTTGCCCTTGACGGGCTCGACCTCAAGGTGCCCAAAGGCGAGTTCCTGTGCATCCTGGGCAGCAACGGCTCGGGCAAGTCGACGCTTGCCAAGCATATAAACGCCCTGCTCACTCCTGACGAAGGCAGGGTCACGGTCGACGGCACCGACACGCGCGATCAGGGCCTGAGGTATCTAATCCGCTCCACGGCGGGCATGGTGTTTCAGAACCCCGACGACCAGATAGTCGCCACCCTTGTGGAAAACGACGTCGCCTTCGGACCCGAGAACCTGGGGCTTGAGCCCGCGGAGCTGCGTGCACGCGTGACCGAGGGCTTGAAGTCCGTCGGCCTACAGGGCTTCGAGCTGCGCGAGACCAACGCCTTGTCAGGCGGGCAGAAGCAGCGCGTCGCCATCGCGGGCGTGCTTGCGATGCACCCCGAGGTGCTCATCTTCGACGAGGCCTCCGCGATGATCGACCCGCGTGGTCGCAAGGGCCTTGTCAAGGTCGCACGCGCACTGCACGAGGCAGGCATGACCATCATCATGGTCACCCACTTCATGGAGGAAGCGGCGCTTGCCGACCGCGTCGTCGTGATGAAGGACGGCCGCATCGTCAAATGCGGAACGCCGGCCGAGGTGCTCACCGACGCGTCCGAGCTGCGCGACCTCAACTTAAGCGTCCCCTTTGCCACCGAGCTTTCCTTGAGCCTGCAAAACCAAGGGCTCAGCCTTGGCACCCACCTAACCGAGTCCGAGCTTGAGGAGGATTTATGCAGCTTGTTTTTGAAGAGGTAAGTTACGCATACGCCTCCCTCACGGAGTCCAAGAAACCCAAGAAATCGCGCCGCTTCTTCGGCAAGAAGAAAGAAGAGCAGGCAGCTGCCGACAAGCCCGCCTGGGGCAACGACCCTGCCGAGAAATATGCTCTTCATCAGGTAAGCCTTCAGCTTAACGAAGGGGATTTCCTAGGGATCTGCGGCCATACGGGCAGCGGCAAATCCACCCTTATCCAGCATATGAACGGGCTTTTGGCCCCCACCGAGGGGCGCGTGCTCCTTGACGGGCGCAACCTTTCCAGCAAGGACGTGCAAAAGGAATGCCGCGGCATGGTAGGTGTGGTTTTCCAATACCCCGAGCACCAGCTGTTCGCGCAAAGCGTCTATGACGACGTTGCCTTCGGGCCGCGCAACCTTGGTCTTGGCGAGGACGAAATAGACGCGCGCGTAAGGAAGGCCCTTGCCGACGTTCGCCTTGATTTCGATACGATAAGCCCGGTGAGCCCCTTTGAACTTTCGGGCGGCCAGCAGCGACGCGTCGCCTTTGCCGGCGTGCTTGCGATGCGGCCCCGCATCCTGGTGCTCGACGAGCCTGCCGCCGGCCTTGACCCCGCAGCGCGCTCGAGCTTCCTCTCCTTGATCGAAGAGCTGCACGAGCAAGGGCTGACGGTTGTCATGGTCTCGCACAGCATGGAAGACCTGGCGCAACTTTGCAGCCGCATCATCGTGCTGAACCAAGGGCGCGTCTTCACGCAGGGTACGCCTGAACAGGTATTCTCCGACGCGGAAGGCCTGAAGTCCATCGGGCTCGACGTACCCGCGGCGCAACGCGTTGCCAACAAGCTGCGCGCACGCGGCATCGCCCTGCCCGACAGGCTCTACTCCTCGGCCGAGCAGCTGAGCGCCGACGTCGCCAAGCTCTATCGCGAACTCCACGGCGAGGATACGTGCGGCAGCGCGGGCAACCAGGCCGCCACGGCAAGCCATACCGCCACAGGCAGCGCAAGCGGGCTCACCTTGGACAATCGGGCCGAAAGCCCCAAGACCAGCGACGCAAGCACTCCAAACGAAAGCCTGGCCTAGCATGGGCAAGATGGTTTTCGGCCGCTACTACCCCGGGTCCAGCCTGGTGCACGACATGGACGCCCGCGCCAAGCTCAGCATCATGTTCTTTTACATGGTGGCCGTGCTCTGCTGCTCCAACCCCTATGCCCTGGCAGCCTGCGTGGCCTTCACCTTCGCTTTCTACCTTGCCGCGCGAATCCCGGTGCGCGTGGCCGTGGGAGCGGTGCTGCCTTTGTCGTTCATCGTCGTTTTGGCGATGCTTGCCAATTTGCTGTTCATCCAGCAAGGAGCGGTGTATGCCGACTGGGGCTTTTTCAAGATCACCGAAGGCGGCGTGTATCAGTGCTTCTTCATGGGCATTCGCCTTTCGATGCTGCTGTTCGGCGCCTGCCTGGTAACGCTTACCACCACCACGCTCGACATCACCGATGCCTTCGAGGCGATCCTGAAGCCGTTCGCGCGCTTCGGCGTTCCCGCGCATGAGCTCTCGATGATCATGGGCATCGCCCTGCGCTTCCTGCCTCAGTTCATGGAAGAGCTGGCCTACACCCGCTCGGCGCAGCTCAGCCGTGGCGCGCGCCTGTCGGAAGGCAGCGCATCCGAGCGCGTTGGCGCCCTTAAGGCGCTGTTCATCCCCCTGTTCGCAAGTGTGTTCCGTCACGCCGAGACGCTTGCCGGCGCCATGGACGCGCGCTGCTACCATGGCGGCCCGGGCCGCGGACGCCTGCATCCTTTGAGCTATTCCTGGCGCGATGCCGCCGCCGTCATCGCTTTCCTTTTGATGGTTGCCGCCATCGTAGCCTGCAATCTTGCCTTTTAGGCTTTGCGCTTATATGCGCTCGCATAAGCTAGCCAAGCCGCACCCCCCTAAGCGTTTGCCTTCATGCCTGCTAAAATCAGAGGATAGGCAAGAAAATACAAAGGGGTGCTTCCATGATTACCTCGGCAAAAGTTCGCTCTACCAGCTCTTTTATTCTTTTGGGCGCAACGTTTTTGGCCGCTATCCTAATTAGCTGCCTTGCACTGACCGCCGCACATCCTGCGAAGGCCTATGCGGACGACGGGAAGCTTGGCCTGATCAGTTACAAAATCGGCGATCAATCCTATTCATTCAGCAAAAACAACGTGGCGGATCTTTTTGCATCCGCCGAAGACTGCGCCAAGAAAAACGTCCCTATAACCATCACTGTTTACAGGGATATCGACACCAGCTCCTACGGCACTATCCAGATTCCCGCAAACAGCAACTACACCATCGATCTCCAAGGTCACAAAATCGACCGAGGTCTTGCCAATTCGAGCCTTAGCACCTCCGACAACGGTCGCGTCATCCAGATAAACGAGGGCGCAAAACTCACTATCAACGGCACAAGCGGCAAAGATTCTGAAGCGCAGGGCAAAACCGAGCACAATGGCAGCACCTTCACGCTTGCAACCGGCGGCAAGCTTTGGAAGTCCTCCGACGATGCAGATGGCTCGGAATCGATCTATGGAGCCCTTATCACAGGCGGTGCCGCGGAGGATTTCGGCGGCGGCATCGGCGCTTGCAGCAACAGCGGCGACCTTACCATCAACAACGTAACGATCGCAGGCAACATCACCGACGACTTCGGCGGCGGTGTTGGCGTTGAGGCTTCGGGCAAGGCGGAGTTCAATAAGGTCACCATCGCCTGGAACTATTCGAGTGATTGCGGTGGCGGCCTGGGCCTTGGCGACAACTCGGGCTCTTCCAAGATGGACGAAGGCTCTTCTATCGAATACAACAGCGCAGTCAACAACGGCGGCGGGCTCTATCTTGAAGCAGCAGCCAACAACATTCAGCTTGCAGGCAAGTCGGGCATCAAGAACAACATCGCCAAGAACAACGGCGGCGGCGCTTACACAAGGGAAGTCAATGCCCAGATAAGCCTCAAGGAAGGCTCTGCAATTTCCTACAACAAGGCCGAAGGAAGCGGTGGCGGCATCTATTCCAACAGCACCGAAAGCGTCTTCACCCTTACCGATGGCCACGTCAACAACAATGAAGCATCCAAGGACGGCGGCGGTATCTACTCCAATGATGGCGTGGCCGTCTTCATGTACAGCAAGTCGGAGCTCAGCCATAACAAGGCCGCCAACGGCGGCGGCGCCTATGCCGACAACGGCGGTAGCTTCATCATCCAAGACTCTTCCGAAATCGCCTACAACCAGGCAAGCGGCGAAGGCGGAGGCATCCGTACGGCAGATAGCACCTCGATCGAAATGAAGACATCCGCCGCCATCAAGGGCAACCAAGCGCAAAACGGTGGCGGAATTTACGCCAAATCGCCCTGGTACCTTACTGCGCAAGAAATATTTTTAGGTCTTTGGGGCGGCAGTAGCATCTGCGATAACACCGCCAGCGAAAACGGTGGCGGTGTCTGGATCAAGGACGACATACTCCAGATCAACGGAAACAACAACCCCATCGCCAACAATAGCGCCAACGGAAACGGCGGCGGATTATATCTTCAAAGCGTGTCGCGCGATAGCTTCATCCAAAACCTCCATGTCCAAAACAACACTGCCGCAAACGGCGGCGGCATCTGGTGCAACGCAAACCCGTCTATATACGACATCAGCATTTCAGGTAACACGGCCTCGAAAAACGGTGGCGGTTTCTACGCCACAGGCATCTCGGGCCTAAGGCTCACAGGGACCTGCTACGTCCTCAAAAATTCTGCAAACGATGAAGCCGACAACTTATACCTCAACAATTCCAAACTCGAATCCAACTTCGGTTTCAGTGATGAGAGCGGCAAGCGCTACTTAAACGAAAACAGCCGTGTCGGAGTCAGCCTGAACAAAGAAGTATCCGGCGCGGAATTCAGCACCAGCAGCCGCCAGATTCTTAAATATCCAGCCGAAACCGTTAAGTATGTTTTCTACCCGGACAACAAGGATTTCCACGCTGGCGTGGACGACGTTATAGCTTGCCTGTACAGCGGCTCGGAAACATGGAACTGCACTGCCTACGGTCCCGATTCCTCAAAAGAAGCCTTTAGCAAAGACTTCAAGCAAGGGGGCACCATCGAGCTGGATGCCAATAGTTCCGAATTCGCTAAAACGGGCACCGTGAAAAACAGTTTCGACGATGCAGACACCAAGGAATACACCGCCGAATATCGTCTTGATTACTGGGAGGTCGAAGGCTCCGACGACGCCTGGGTTGCCCAGGGAATCGAAAAGCCTTCCAAGATATACCCCGATAGTTCCGGCAAGGCTCAGCTGACCATGCCCGCAGGCAACATTGTTCTTCGCGCCCACTACACAGCGTCTCTTGCTGGGCTTTCGCTTAACATCAAAGATACTGCCACCTGGGACGATCTTGGGAAAAGCATTTCGAATGCCTCCGTTTCGTCCATCCGCCTTACCAATGCTCAGGACGAAAAACGAACCGTCACCGAAAAGGCGGCAAGCAATGGCCTGGCAAAAGTGACGTCATGCGTCTTGAGCGGAACGGATAGCTCGCCCAAGACGCTTATATACACCGTTGAAATAGATCCCAAGATCGCCGAAGAATACGGCATGTACCTTGCCGAAGGCTCGGTCAAATTCCAAAACTCCTTAATTAACGCGCTCTATACGACGGTGACCGTTTCCACGAACACAACGTACAAGAAGGACTCCGACGGCAATCTAAGCAAGGTAGTCGTCACTTCGAAGGTCAGGGCAAGCAGCAGCCCCGTAGATTCGCTTAAGGTCCTTGTTGCCAACCTCAACGTTAATTCCAACGTTTTGTTTGGGTATTGGACCAGCAACTACAAGGCCACGGAAGATGCCGTTATCGCCCCGCCTAACGAACCTGGCATGACCTTCATCAAATGGGATGAATCCACCATTCCCGAAGGGGCCACCGAAGACCCCCAGACGCACGCGCTCACAGTGCCTTCGTTAAACGATAGCCTGGTTGGAGCCAAAGCTCTTAAGGCCTACTACGCACCGACCATTTCCAACCTTAAAATCGATATCTCCACCCCGGAGCCCGGACAGGCACTCCCAAGCAAGCTTAATTCCCTGATTCTCTTCAACGAAAGCTGGACTTTCGACGACTTTGCCGACAGCGCAAATAAAGACATCGAAATCGCCTGGACTAAAAAAGATGGCTCCGCAGCGGGCGACACCGCCGAAGGCAGCACCACCTACATCGCGAACATCACAACCAAGCTTAAAAGCAGCGACGGAACCCAGTTCGACCTAAACGAGAAAAACCTCAAGGCGAGCATCAATGGGCTGGACCCCGTCGACGTTACCGTGGATAAGGAAGCAGGAACCCAAAGCTTCACCTTCTCTTTCACCACCGAGGCGGACAAGCGCTTCGATAAGATCACAACCGACCTTTCCGATGCAACGGTTCCTTATGCAAGCGCCAGCAAAAGCAAGCTACCGAAGCTCATTCATTATCAGCTTAAAGACGGGACGGTCAGAAATGCCACCGCGTCTTGGAAGGTCGCCGAGATCCCCGAAGACACCAGCACCGACACTTTCAGCGTCACAGGCTCTTTCATCGATGACGACAACCAAGAGCATGAGGTTTCCCGAAGCTTTACCATCTGCGACTTGGACGCACCGGTAGCAAGCGTTGCGTCCGGATACATTGCGGGCGAGAAGGTGATCACGCTGAAAGATGGCGACAACTGGCTTAGCCCAGATACCGCGACCATCTACTATGGCCTTACCAACGAAATCGGCGATAACCCTGAGTACAAGGAATACACCGGGCCCTTTACCATTAGCGATGCTTGCGTGCTTACCATCTACGCAAAGGTCAACGGTCGCGAAAGCGCTTATGCCAAATATATCTACAACGAAGGAACCAACCATTCCATCACAACAAACACTCAGGATGAACAAGGGCAAGAAGTAAGCCCCGATACCGGGCAAGCCTCGCTTGTCAGCGCAGTTGACGAGGAAGGCAACAGCATTAGCGAATACGTTTCCGGCCGAATCGTCAATCTGGTGGCCCTTAACACCACCGATCTGGTTTTCGACAGCTGGGAAAGCAGTAACGATGATGTTGAGTTCTCCGACCGGAACAGCGCAAGCGCTTCCTTCAAAATGCCCGACGAAGCAGTAAGCATTACCGCTAAATATCGTTCAAGCGAAAAACATAGCCTTGTTTCCGAAAATGCAAGCTTCCTGGATGCCAGCGGAAACCAGATTACTTCAGCTAAAAAAGGCGAAACCGTTACCGTTCAAGCGAACTCCGCTGCCGCACCTGAGGGCAACTACGCCTTCGACCATTGGGAGCTTGCTTCCGACGACGAGGAAGACGGCGGAGACGACGGCAAAACCATCGAATTCAAAGACGCAAACAGTGAAACCACCACCTTCACCATGATCGATGCCGATGTGAAGATTGCGGCCATCTACTCGCCCGCTTACACGGTCAGCTTCGATTCAACGGGAGGAAGCGCCGTTGATTCCCAAGACGTCAAGAAGGGCAAGCTTGCCGCAAAACCCGACACCGACCCAGTACGTGATTGCTACGTGTTTGCCGGCTGGTACAGCGACGAAGAATGCACCGAAGCCTTTGATTTTGAAAACACCAAGATCAAAAGCGATGTCTGCTTGTACGCAAAGTGGGATATCTCGATAGCCAACGCAGAAATCGAGCTGGGCGATAGCCTGGTGTACACCGGCGAAGAGCAGGAGCAGACGGTCAAATCCGTTAAGGTCACCCTTGACGGCACGCAGCACGAAGTGCCTCTTGACTGCCTGACGATCGAGGGAAACAAGGCAACCAAGGCGGGCAGCTACACAATAACCATCTCGGCCAACAAGAACAGCGGCTACGCAGGCACCGCTAGCTGCAAGTATGAGATCTCGAAAGCGCCGGAGCCCGAACCTGATCAAAAGCCAGCGGAAGCCATAGACATCTCCAAAGCAAAGATCACGCTTTCGAAGACCGCTTTGACCTACACCGGCAAAACGCAAAAACCCTCCGTTAAGTCAGTTACGGTAAATGGAACAGCGCTTAAAGACGGCCGAAACTTCACTGCCAAGATCGAAGCAGGTAAAAAAGTCGGGACCTATCAGGTGGTGATCACCGCAAACGGCGGCACTTACAAAGGCAAGGCAAGCACCACCTACACCATTAAACCGAAGAAGGTGAGTGGATTTAAGCTTTCCAAGGCAAAGAAAGCCTTTAAGGCCAAATGGACAAAGAACAAGACCGAGCGTTCCGGCGTCCAGATTCGCTACTCCACCAATAAGTCCATGAAGAAGGCAGTGACTACGCAGGCGAAGGGTGCAAACGCCAAGGTCAAAAAGGTGAAGAAGCTCAAAAAGAACAGCAAGTACTACGTACAGGTCCGCAGCTACAAGGTCGTCAACGGCAAGACCTACTACTCCAGCTGGTCTACCAAGAAGGTTGTAAAAACCAAATAGCCCTGACGAAACATAGCGCAAGACAAAGCCCCAAAGGGTTCGCTCTG
Organism: bacterium; assembly: GCA_963597045.1. Taxonomy (GTDB): domain Bacteria; phylum Actinomycetota; class Coriobacteriia; order Coriobacteriales; family Eggerthellaceae; genus Anaerotardibacter. The sequence continues at coordinate 20,099 of CAVBOO010000002.1, forward strand.
AAAGCCATAAAGAGGATTTCGAAGAAATCCGCATTCTAAAGCCGAAGAAGTGAGCGCATGAGAAAAAGGGAAGCCGTATGGCTTCCCTTTTCGAATAGCGGAACGGGTGACACCCAAAGTGGGCTTTGCCTTGCGCTTATATATGCCTGAACAAGCTTATTGGCACTACTCTTCTTCGTGCCAAGGATAAGACGCTCCCCTACCCTTGCGATCGAGCTCGTGAGGATAGCCCACATGCATCCTGAACCACTGCAGATCGGGATTGGAGAACGAAAGATTACCAGGCTCACCATCGAAAAGCGCCTCATCCAGCGAGGACAAGGGAATCTTCTTGTCGATGATGAAGGTGTAGATGCCGGCAGCCTCGGGGCAGTTCATGAGGATGAAGCCGTACAGACGATCGTCCTTGATCACGAACTTGCGATAGCTGTCGCCCTCGGCGATCACGCGCTCCTCAAAGCCAAGGTCGGGCTTGGGTCGCACGATGCCGGCCGTAAGAAGCGAGACCTCGCCGAAGAAGTTGGTGGCGTTGACGGCGAAATTGCCGGGGAACACGCCCTCGCTTGCGCTGCCCGCCATCTGAGCACCGGCGATCCTGCCCTGACGAACCGCATTGGGCCACAAGGCCAAAGGTTTGTCGGTGCCGTCGAGGGTATTGGTGGTTTGCGTAACGTCGCCTGCGGCGAACACGTCGGGCAGGCTCGTCTTCATCTGACGATCAACCACCAGGCCACGGCCTTCCTCGGCACCGGCAGCAACCGCGATGAAGCTGTTGGGTCGAACGCCAATGGCCACGACGACGAAATCGACGTCAAGCTCGGTGCCGTCCGTCATGTAGGCATGCGTGATGGTGCCGTCAACGACATCGAAGCGCTCGGCTGTGGCACCGGGACGGCAGATGATCCGAGGCGCCACCAGCTTGGTGAGCAACGCGCCGGCCTCAAGGTCAAGAACGCCGTCCAAAATGGGGAAGCTTCGCTTGTACACCACGACCTCGTCGGCGTGGAAGGAAAGCGCCTCGGCGGCCTTCATGCCGATCAAGCCGCCGCCAAGCACCATGACGCGGCTCTTGCGTCCTTCGGCGTGCGCTGCCGCCGTAGCGGCATCGACCATGGAACCGGCTTGCTTGGCCTGGTCAAGCGTAATGAAGTTAACCGCGTTCTTCGCGCCGGCAAGACCAGGGATGTCCACCTGGCTCGGAGTCGAGCCTGTGGCAACCAGAAGCTTGCCGTAGCCGATTTTCTCCTCGTTCACCAGCTCGACCTCATGAGCCTCGGCATCGATGGCCATGGCTCCGAACTCGGGCCCGAAGAGGGTGTCGATATTGCTATCCGCGTAGAAGGACGCGGGGCGCAGCCACATGTTCTCCTCGGCGATCTTGCCTTCGAGCACGTAGGAGATCAAAGGGGTGCCGTAGGCCGCGTAGGGCTCGGGCGAAAGCATCAGGATGCTGCCCGTATCGCCGGCGTCGCGAATGGCCTCGGCGGCCGAGATGCCCGCAGCGGAATTTCCAAGGATGACGTAATCGTAAGATTTCATTTACGACCTCCTAGTTCGTGTACATCGCCGCATAGGGCTTTGCCGAAATGGGGCGCAGGCACCAGAAGCCGTCGCCGGAATCGTCGACGGGGGCTCCCAGCTCCTCGGCGAAGTGCTCGTTGTACTCCGCCAGCAGCGCATGGATGACCGCCTTGTCCTCGGGGCCGGCCTCCTTTTGCATGAGTCCGGGAAGAACCTGGTGATCTTGCAGCTTGTTTTTCAGGTAAACGACGCCGCCGTGCATGCCCGTCGCCAGGTACTCGCCGGCCGTGCCCATAAGAAGGATCACACCGCCGGCCAGGTACTCGCCCAAGAAGTTGCCCGCGTTGCCGCCGACGACGACGCAGGGACACTTGCTTTCGTACTGCTTCATGTGGATGCCGACACGCCAACCACAATCGTCGCGGACGAAGATGGCGCCACCGCGCATCGCGTAACCGGCGGCATCGCCGCAGCGGCCGTGCACGATGATCTTGCCGTCGTTCATGGTGTTGCCGATCTGATCTTGGGCATTGCCGAAGACTTCGATCGTGCCACCGTCCATATAGCAGGCCATGTCGTTACCGGGGGTTCCGTTGACGAGCAGGGTCTTGCCCTTGGGAAGGGCGCTGCCCAGGTAACGCTGCGCGAACACTTCGTTGAGTTCGACGGTGTCGGAGACCTCGAGGGCGGCGTTCACGCGCTCGTTGGCGGGACGAAAATGCTCGGTTCCCAGCGTGAGGGAGGTTTTACTTGCGGTCATGACTATGCCTCGCTCTCAACGTAAACCAAGGCGCGATTAGGGCAGGCCGCAACGCAGCTGGGATTGCCCGGCTGGCCCGCGCAAGCGCCGCACAGATCGCACTTGATGGCGGTGCCTTCGATGTGAACCGCGCCGAAGGGGCAGCTCACCACGCAGGTTCCGCAGCCGACGCATTTCTTCGCGTCAACAAACACCACGCCGGTTTCGGGGTCGCGCTGCATAGCGCCCGCGATGCAGCCCTCGACGCACAAAGGCTTGGCGCACTGGCGGCAGTTCGATGCGAAGGAGAAGTCGTTGTCGCCCTCGACCTTGATGCGAGGGCCCGCGCACTTCTCGTACTTGAAGGCCTTGACGGGGTTCTTCGATTTGGAATGAGCCGTTTTGCAAGCCACCTCGCAGCGACCGCAGTTGATGCACAGCTCGGGAATGGGGTAAATCCTCTTCATCGTTATCACTCTCCTGCATGCTGCACGCCGAGGATCTCAAGCTCCTTTTCGCGCAATCCGATGCCGCGAAGCATGAGCCTGTTGCCGCGAAGCGAATCGATGGAGTTGATTCCCATGCCGCCCATGATTTCCTGGATCTCGTGGTTCCAAGCCGAGATCAGCTTGATCACGCGCTCGGCGCCGATCTCGGGGTTGAGGCGCTTGGTAAGGTCGGGGCGCTGAGTTGCGATGCCCCAGTTGCACTTGCCCGAAGAGCAGGCCTGGCACTGGTGGCAGCCGAAGGCGATGATGGCCGCGGACGCGACGTATGTGGCGTCGGCGCCCAAAGCGATGGCCTTAACGACGTCGGCAGCGTGACGGATGGAGCCCGCCGCGACGACCGAAACCGTCGAACGGATGCCCTCGTCGCGCAGACGCTGGTCGATGGCGGCCAGCGCAAGCTCCAGCGGGATGCCCACGTTGTCGCGCGTGCGGATGGGGGCTGCACCGGTGCCGCCGCGGAAACCGTCGACGACGATGATGTCGGCGCCGGCGCGCGCGCAGCCGGAGGCGATGGCGGCGACGTTGTGAACCGCCGCGATCTTCACCGCAATGGGCTTGCTGTAGCGCGTAGCTTCCTTAAGCGAGAAGATGAGCTGGCGCAGATCCTCGATGGAGTAAATATCGTGATGAGGAGCGGGGCTGATGGCGTCCGTCCCCTCGGGGATCATACGGGTGCGGGATACCTCGGCGTTGATCTTCGCGCCGGGCAGGTGACCGCCGATGCCGGGCTTGGCGCCCTGGCCAATCTTGATCTCGATGCAGGAACCGGCGTTGAGATAATGCGGGTCGACACCGAAGCGGCCGGAAGCCACCTGGGTGATGCAGTTGTCGCCGAACTGCTCGAGGTCGCGATGCAGGCCGCCCTCGCCCGTGTTGAAGTAGGTGCCCAACTCGCGCGCGGCGATGGCGAGCGACTTCTGGGCGTTGAGGGAGATGGAGCCGAAGGACATGGCCGAGAACATCACGGGCACGTCGAGCTTCAGTTGCGGGGGCATCTTGGTCTCGACCGTCTTGGTTTTCTCGTTGACCTTGATAACGGTCGGACGGCTGCCCAGGAACACGCGCGTTTCCATAGGCTCGCGCAGCGGGTCGATGGAGGGGTTGGTTACCTGGGAAGCGTTAAGAAGAAGCTGATCGAAGTAGATGGGATACGGCTTGGGGTTGCCCATGGAGCCAAGGCGAACCGAACCGGTTTGAGACTGCTTGGCGATTTCCTGCTGGGCCTCCAGGTTCCAGTTATTGGTGCCGTTGTCGACCTGCGGCCAATCGGTGATCGAGAGCGCGCCCGTGGGGCACATGATCACGCAGCGTTGGCAGTTGACGCAGGCCTTGTGATCCTCGAAGCACTTGCCAAGCTCGGTATCGACATCATGAACCTCGTTGGCGCACTGACGCTCGCAAACGCCGCACTGAATGCACAGCTCCTCGTCGCGAACGACCTTGTAACGGGGCAAAGTGTAGTCCAACATCGGCTAAACACCCCTTTGATAGGTACGGGTTGCGCCGACTTCGGTGATGCCGGCGCCGGGAACTTCAACAACGGGCGTGTTGACGCCGGCTTCCTCGCGCTTGCGCTCGGCAACCTCGTTCAACTGAACGACGAAGGGCACGCCTCCCTCGACGGAGCGCATGTTCTCCGCATCGGGGCAGATGATCTCGATCGCCGCCTGCTCGGAGGCCAGGTAAACCATGTCGCCCTTTTCGGCCACCATCAAAGCACGCAGCTTCAGGCGGTCGTTAAGCGCAAGCAGGCCTTCCTCGGAGCCAAGAATGACCGAGAAGGGACCGTTGATGAGCGCGCTGGAGTACACCGTGCGCAGGGCGCTTTCGTAAGCGGCCAGGCCGGGCTCCATGCGGTCGATGTCCTCCCAAGAGGGAGCCGTCATGATGTGCGCGGCGGTTTCGGCGGACAGGCCGTGGCGACGGATAAGGAGGTCGAACAGGTAGGTGATGACCTCGGTGTCGGTTTGCAGATCGCAGTTGTAGCCGAACTGCTCGACGTAGCGGCGGTTGGCGTCGTAGGACGAAATCTCGCCGTTGTGCACGATCGACCAGTTGAGCAGCGTGAAGGGATGAGCGCCGCCCCACCAACCGGGGGTGTTGGTTGGGAAACGGTTGTGCGCCGTCCACAGCCACGCCTTGTAATCCTGAATGCGGTAGAACTCGCCGATTTCCTCGGGGTAACCGACGCCCTTGAAGGCGCCCATGTTCTTGCCGGAGCTGGCAACGAAGGCTCCGTCGATGTGCGAGTTGATGTAGAAAACGCGCTGCATGGTGTACTCGGCCTCGTCGAGCTCGCTTTCGGCAAGCTTGATGGGGTGCGGCACCATGAAGTAGCGCCAGATGTGCGGCGGGTTTTGAATGGTTCGAACGTAATCGGTGGGGATCTTCTCCTGCTTCTCGATTAGGAACCATTCGTCCAAATAGGCCTCGGCCATAAGGCGCGCGTCCTTGGTTTCATACAGCATATGGAACGCGAACAGATCTTTGTAATCGGGGTAAATGCCGTAGGCCGCAAAGCCGCCGCCCAAGCCGTTACCGCGGTCATGCATCAAAGAAATGGACTTCAGCACATCGGTGCCATCGTGCCTGGCCCCGCTGCGATCCATGATGCCCGAAATGGCGCATCCGGCGGGAATCCGGACGTCACCCTCACGAAGAAGGGTCATTTCGTACCTCTTTCATCTACCTAGGGGCCAGCTTCCCTGCAGTAAAGCCACTACCCCAAATTTGGATATTCCATAGTATGAAACCATTGTTTCGGCACCGTGTATCTAATGTTTCAAGAATGTTACTCGGCGCGAACGGTATGAATGCTCAAAAAGAAGGCCTACATGCCAAAGATCATGGCGGCCCACTTTTGCAGGACGGGCAGCCAGCCCATAACCAGCACAACCACGATCAGCAGCGGCAGCACATAGGACATGTAGCCGCGCATGATCTTGGAGGCAGGGAACTTCAGGCCCTTGCCCGCATCGGCTTCGGCCAGGAAGTTATCGAAGCCCCAGCCCTTCTTGCGGGTGCAGAACAGCAGATAGCACAAGCCGCCCAAAGGAAGCAGGTTGTTGGAAACGACGAAGTCCTCGAAGGTCTGGATGTCGCCGATGCCGGGCACGGTAACGCCCGAAAGCACGTTGTAGCCCAGCAGGCAAGGCAGGCTTAGCACGAAAAGCGCTATGCCGTTGACGACGACCGCGCGCTTACGGTCCCAGTCCCAGCAGTCCATGGTGAAGGCCATGATCGATTCGAACACCGCGATGACGGTGGAGAGCGCAGCAAAAGTCATAAACAGGAAGAACAAGGTGCACCACAGCTGACCGAAAGGCATCATCTCGAAGACCGAGGGCAGCGTGACGAACACGAGCGAGGGGCCGCTGCCAGGCTCGACACCGAAGGCGAAGCAGGCCGGGAAGATGATCAGACCCGCCATGATGGCGACGAAGGTGTCGATCAAGCATACGCGCATGGTCTCACCAGGAAGACTACGATCTTTGTCGATGTAGGAACCGAAGATCATCATGGCGCCGATACCGATGGACAAGGTGAAGAAGGCCTGGCCCATGGCGGCGTACACAGCCTCCCACAAACCGGCAATGCCGTTGCTGGTAAGTGCCGAAAAGTCAGGGATCAGATAGAAGGCCAGGCCCGCTTCGGCGCCAGGCAAGGTGACCGCACGAATGGCCAGCAGCACGATGATGATGAACAAGCAGCTCATCATAGCCTTCGACACGCGCTCGACACCGTTCTTCAAGCCCGCGCTCGTGCATAGCAGACCGACGATAACGACGATAGCCATGTAGAACAGCTGCTCGCCGGGGTTAGCAAGCAGGTCGTCGAAAATGACGCCAACCTGTTCGGCCGACAGGCCCGAGAACATGCCCTGCGCGCTCTTCACGGTGAAGGCGAGCATCCAGCCGGCGACCGTGGTGTAGAACATCATGAGGATGTAGGTACCCGCGAAGTTGAGCCACTTCAGGCGATGCCATTTGCTGCCCTGGGGTTCCAGCACTTCATAGGCCTTGCCAGCACCTTTCTGGGAAGCGCGGCCGATGGAGAACTCCATGACCAAGATGGGCAGCGCGAACAGGGCCAAAAACACCAGGTACATGATGATGAAGGCGGCGCCGCCGTATTCGCCCGTGATGTAGGGGAAACGCCAGACGTTGCCCAAGCCCACCGCGCAACCGGCGCTGATGAGCAAAAAGCCGACACGGGAACTGAAACGCTCACGCGTTGCGGGTTTGTCGTTTGCCATTGAAGGCCCTTTCTCTCTTGTTCGTTGCCACCATCACCCAGGCGCTGCTGGGTGCTGGTCGCAACGAGCCCTACGCATACCCGGGGCCCTGATTTCAGGACCCCGGGCTTGTCGAAGTTATTGCGTTATCGCAGGCAACGGCCTAATTCGTCATTTAGGCGAAACGAAGGCTGTGCATTCCAACAGCTGCTAGCCGCGGATCTCGGCGCCGGTAGCCTTGGCCACCTTGGTAAGCAACTTGGTGTGCTGCTTTTCCACTTCCTCTGCGGTAAGCGTACGGTCGGCAGCGCGGTACTCGAGCGCGAAGGCCATGGACTTCTTGCCCACGCCGACGCGCAGCGGGTCGCGGTAGACGTCGAAAAGCTTCACGGAATCAAGAAGTTTGCCGCCAGCCGAGCCGATGACCTGCATCATGCGCTCGGCGGTGACGTCCTCGGAAACCACGAAGGCCTGGTCGATCGTGACCGCGGGGTACACGGGAACGTCCACGTAGGGGCGCGAAAGCTGGCTTGCCTTGATGAGAGCGTCGATGTCGAGTTCGAAGGCCACAACGGGAGCCTCGGCGTCGAAAGCCTGAACAGCCAGAGGATGGATCTCGCCCACCCAGCCGAGGATCGAGCCGCCCGCGAGCACCTGCGCGGCACGGCCGGGCTGCAGGAAGGGAGCGTCCTCGGCGTCAAGCGCCTTGTAGCGAACCTTCTGGATGCACAGCTCGCGCACGAGGTTTTCCACCACGCCCTTGCCGTCGAAGAAGTCGAACTCGGCAGGCTTGTGGTTCCAGGTGGCGTTGCCCATAGTGCCCGCCAAAACGCCGGCGAGCTTCTGCTTCTCGCGAGGCTGGGGCTTGCCCTCGGCGCCGAAGAACACGGTGCCGGTTTCATAGAGCTGGATATCCTTCACGCCACGTGCCTGGTTGTGAGCAACCGAGCGCAAAAGGCCGGGAATGATGGTTTGGCGCATGACGGACTGATCGGTCGTCATGGGGTTCAGGAGTTCCACTGGGATGCCCAGGCCCTCGGAGGGCATGCGCAAACGCTCGAGGTCGGAGGGGTCG
>CAVBOO010000003.1:0-27420 GCA_963597045.1 bacterium
GGCAAGGGCACGCTGAAGGCTGTTTCCCACGTCAACGAGGAAATCGCCGATGTGCTGGTTGGCTTTGAGGCCGACGACCAGCGCGCTGTCGACTACGAGATGATCGAGGCCGACGGCACCGACAACAAGGGCAAGTTCGGCGCTAACGCGATCCTGGGCGCCTCCTTGGCAACCGCGCGCGCTGCTGCTGAGTCCGCCGAGCTTCCTCTGTACAAATACGTCGGTGGCGTCAACGCCTACCAGCTGCCCACCCCCATGATGAACATCCTGAACGGCGGCGCCCATGCCGACAACAACGTCGACTTCCAGGAATTCATGATCATGCCCGTCGGCGCTCCCACCTTCGCCGAGGCACTGCGTTGGTGCGCCGAGATCTACCACACCTTGAAGAAGGTTCTTCACGATGCCGGCCTGGGCGGCGGCGTCGGTGACGAGGGCGGTTTCGCTCCCAACTTCACCACCAACAAGGAGCCTCTGGATTACATCGTCAAGGCTTGCGAGGCTGCGGGCTATGTCCCCGGTAAGGACATCCTGTTTGCCATGGACCCCGCTTCCACCGAGTTCTATAACGCCGAGACCGGCAAGTACGTCCTGGCTGGCGAGAATCGCGAGCTCACCAGCGCCGAGATGGTCGATTACTGGGAGGCCCTGGTTAACGAGTACCCCATCGTCTCCATCGAGGACGGCATGGCCGAGGAAGACTGGGACGGCTGGAAGGCCCTTACCGACCGCATCGGCAAGAAGGTCCAGCTCGTCGGCGACGACCTCTTCGTCACCAACTCCAAGCGTCTTGCCAAGGGCATCGAGCTTGGCTGCGCCAATGCCATCCTGGTCAAGGTCAACCAGATTGGCTCTTTGACCGAGACCATGGAGGCAATCCAGATGGCAAAGCAGGCGGGTTACGCTTGCGTTATGTCCCACCGCTCCGGCGAGACCGAGGACACCACCATCGCCGACCTTTCGGTTGCTTGCAATACCGGTCAGATCAAGACGGGCGCTCCTTGCCGCTCCGACCGCGTTGCCAAGTACAACCAGCTCCTTCGCATCGAGGAAGAGCTGGGCGACGCCGGTTCCTACGCTGGCATCAAGGCCTTCTACAACATCGAGCGCTAAGCTTTCGCTTCGGTGAATTCGGCCAAGCTGCTTTTGCTTGGTTCGGCTAGGCCGGGTTTCGCATAGGCTTGTTTGCTCTACATAAGGCATTCAAGGTGCCCCGTTCGTTAACGCGAGCGGGGCACCTTTTGTTGGCGTGCGCGACTGAGCGTTTGATTCTCTGGGCATCGGCGCGTTGCTTGCTGCAGTTAAGCTGTCTGTGTTTGCTTTTTCATATCCGGGGCATTGTTTCTTCGCGCACGGGCGGCCTTTCTCGGGCATAGCCCTTGGGCGCTTGCCCGAAAGCGAGATTCAAAGTTTGTAACGAATGCCGAAGAGGCAATCTGGGCGCGCGCGGGCGCGGTATACTTTTCAGCCAGCAAAGAAAGGCGCTCGCATGTCACAGATCATCAACGGATTCACCGGTTTCAATCGCTCGGTTCAGGACGACCCTGAGGTAATGTTCTCGCGTGCCAACGAGGATACGGAGGAGCCCCGAGAGGTTCTTCCCTTCAACGAGGAGGAGCTTGAGGCCATAGGCCCCACCGATCGCCGTTGGTCGTGGCTCGAGATCGATCGATCGGCCATTCAGCACAACGTTCAGGCAACCAAGCGCCTGCTCAAGCCACCGACGCGCTTGATGGCCATCGTCAAGGCCGACGCCTACGGCCACGGTGCGGTCGAGGTCGCCAAAACCGCCACGGCGGCGGGTGCCACCTTCTTGGGCGTTGCCACCATTGACGAGGGTATTGAGCTGCGCCGCGCGGGCCTGACTCAGCCCATCCTCATGCTGTCGCAGCCCCCCGAAGAGGCTGTGGCCCTGCTTCTGTACTACCGCATCATGCCCGCTATCTACACTCATGAGTTCGCCATGGCCTACGCCGAGTGCGCCGACCTGCATGGCATGATGGCTCCGTTCCATCTGTCCATCAACACTGGCATGAACCGCATCGGCGTGCGTCACGACGAGGCGGTGAACTTCCTTCGTCAGGTAAGCTTCCATCGAGCCTTGCGCCTTGAGGGATGCTTGACGCATTTCGCCACGGCCGACTGCGCCGAGACTCTGGATTGGGAGCGCCAGATGCGCCGTTTCTGGGACTGCATGGCCTCCATCGAGGCTGCGGGCTTCGATCCGGGCATCGTCCATTGCGACAATTCGGCGTCTATTTACCGTTACCCCAAAACGCATTTCGACATGGTTCGTCTGGGCATTTCGCTCTACGGCTACCATGCCGCCCCTGACACGCGCAATTACGTTGAACTGAAGCCCGCGATGAGCGTGCATGCGCGCATCACCAACGTGGCTTCGGTCCCGATGAGCGAGGGCGTGAGCTACGGTATGAACTACCGCAGCCCCGGCAACGTGAAAATCTGCACGGTTCCCTTGGGCTACTGCGATGGCCTGATTCGCCTTTTGTCGGGCAAGATCGACTTCGCCTACGACGATCGCGCAGTGCATCAGGTGGGCAACATCTGCATGGACCAGTGCATGTTCGAGGTGGACATGCGCTCGCATCCGGGCCGCAAAACCCCTGATCCGCGCATCGGCGACGAAGTGCTGATCGCCGGCGTGCACCCAAGCGTCGATTGCTCGGTCGAGACCATGGCCAAGCTGGCCTGCACCATCGAGCACGAGGTGACCATCGGCTTCTCGCACCGCATGGCGCGCATCTACAAGTAGGCGCCCATGAGGGTCGAAAAGCTTGAGCTCGACGAGATCCGTGCGGAGCTCGAAGGCTGCAGGAAATGCTCTTTGTGCGAGGGGCGCACCAACATCGTCTTCGGCGAAGGCGATCCGCATGCGCGCGTGATGATCATCGGCGAGGCTCCCGGCAAAAAGGAAGACGGGCTGGGGCGGCCTTTCGTGGGCGCGTCGGGCAAATTTTTGAACGAGCTTTTGGAGCATGCCGGCCTGACGCGCGAGGAAGTGTTCATCGCCAACGTCTTGAAGTGCCGCCCGCCTTCGAACCGCAATCCTCAGGCGGCCGAGATCGAGGCCTGTTCGCCCTATCTGCGTCAGCAGACGCGCTCGATCGATCCCGACCTCATCGTGACGATGGGCAACTTCGCAACGCAGTTCATCCTGCGCACCGGGGTGGGCATCACCCGCTTGCGCGGAACCTGGCAGCGCGCGGGCAAGTTCACGGTTATGCCCATCTTCCATCCGGCGGCGGCGATTTACGACCGCTCCAAGCGAGATGTGCTGTTTTCAGACTTCGAACTCATCGGCAAGTACGTGCATGATAAAATTGCCGCCGATGAGCAAAATCAGCAAGCTGACGCCGAGGGTAGCGATGCGAAGCTTCGGTCAAGCAAGGAATAAGGAGACCTCATGGTTAACGAAAACGATGTTAAGGCAGTGCTCGAGCTGATCCGCCCTTCTCTTCAGGCCGACGGCGGCGACGTTAAGTTCATTTCCGTCGACGAGGAAGGCGTGGTCACCGTCGAGCTTCAGGGCGCTTGCAAGGGTTGCCCTATGTCTCAGATGACGCTCGCCAACGGCGTTGAGCGCATCCTGAAGGAGCGCGTCCCCGGCGTCACCCGCGTCGTTCCCGCTCACTAATTCTTTCCCATACTGCTTTTTGCACGCCGTCGCGTTTGCGGCGGCGTGTCATGTTTCTGCTTGTAAAAGCTTGGTCGTAAGCTGGAGGTGCATCATGGCCAAATGCTGGGAATTGCGTGGCTGCTTTGAGGACGTGGAGCTGATGAACCGCTGCCCTCACAACGAGGAGGGCTGCAGGTGCCCCGCGGACTGCCATATGGCGAACTGCGAGCGTCCTACCCACAAGGTGACCACGAACATAGATCTGCTGTTCCGCACCGATCTTGACCGCTCCGTTTTGAAGAAGGCGGCGTGCGAGTTCTGCGAGTTCTTCCTAACTTACGGGCCGGTGCTCACGCCCGAGCAGCAGGAGGCGATTAAGGCCCAACCCCACGAAGTGCGCAGGGCTGCACGCGAGCGCAAGGTGGGCTCGACCGACTTTTTGGGTGAGAGTTACCAGATCACCAAGCTTGAAGACTTCTAATCGCCAAACTTCCAGTTAGCAAAGGTATTCCATGCTCAACGAGCTGTATCAAAGCATCGATCCCATCGCGTTTTCCATCGGACCGTTTACGGCCCGCTGGTATGGCATTGCCTACGTTATCGGCTTTTTGGCTGCCATCGGCATCATCTATGCGGTGGGCAAGCGCTGGAAGCTGCGTTTCACCGCCGATCATCTGAGCATCGTGCTTATTTGCGCCATGGTCGGCGTGATCGTGGGCGCACGCTTGGGCTACGTGCTGGTGTACAACTTCACTTACTATTCCGCCAACCCTCTTGAGATCCTGAATTTCAGTCACGGCGGCATGAGCTTCCACGGAGGCTTCGTCGGTGCGCTTATTGCGGGAATCCTGGCTGCTCGTTTGATAAAAATGCCCTATCTGAGCTTGCTCGATATCGCCGTTATCGGCGTACCCGTTGGCTTGTTCTTCGGTCGTTGCGCGAATTTCGTCAACGGCGAGCTGTGGGGCGCGCCCACCGATGCCCCTTGGGGCGTTGTCTTCGGCGGTGCGGCGGGCGAGGTTGCCCGTCACCCGAGCCAGCTTTACGAGGCATGCCTCGAGGGCCTGCTCTTGGGCCTGATCTTGTTCTTACTGTCGCGCAAGGTGCCGGCGCGCGCACGGGGCACCTTCTCGGGCGTGTTCATGTTTGGATACGGCATCTCGCGCTTCCTTGTTGAGTTCGTGCGTCAGCCTGATGTGCAGATTGGCTACCTCTGGGGCGGCTGGTTGACGATGGGCCAGGTGCTCTCGACTCCTTTGATGGTCGCGGGTCTTTGTTTGATCGTCTATGCGCTTGTGCGCAAGCAGCCGCAGCTCGGTCCTGAGTTTTCGGCGGCGGCAAGCGTCGAGGGCGGTGCAACCCATACCGCCCCGGAAGCAAAGGAAAAGCCCGCGGCAAAGGTAAAAACTGCTGCGAAGCCTGAGCGGGAAGCTCAGGCCGAAGAAGCGCAGGGCAAGAGCGCCTTCGCGTCTGCCGTGAAGGGCGACGAAGCTGAGCTCGCAAGCGTGAAGAAAGAGGATTCCCGTGGCTAGCGCCTTGGATGTTTGCATCCTGGGAGCAGGGGCTTCGGGCCTGGCCTGCGCGGTGGAATGTGCGCGAGGCTTGCGACGCGCAGGTGATGAAATGACGCGCGTCGTGGTGCTGGAAGCGGGCTCAAAGCCTGGCCGCTCGATACTTGCAAGCGGTAATGGCCGCTGCAATTTTTCCAACCTTGCCCTTGCTGCGTCGAAGAAGCGCGGCATGTACCGCAATGCAGGATTCGTCGAGGAAGCGGCCAAGGCTCTGAGTTCAGCGCCTGCGGTCGGCGTTCTTCCGTGGTTCAGGCAGCTTGGCCTGGTCTGGCGCGCAGACGATGCGGGGCTGGGAATGCTCTACCCCTATTCGAACAAAGCCTCCACGGTTTTGGACGTGCTGCTTGCCGCCTGTGAGCGTTGGGGCGTTGAAATCGTACCCGAACTGCGCATAAGCCAGGTAGAGCTTGTGTCAAGCGAATGCGCGGGTTTTCTTCTTAGGGGCGAGCGCGCATTTGAGAAATCGCGCACTAAAACCGCCAAAGGACGCATCAAGCGCGAGCTTTCCTGGGAGCCTGTTGAGCTTCGAAGCAAGAAGCTCGTGGTCGCCGTTGGCGGCGCGCTCGATGAAGGGTATCTTGCCGGCATAATCCCTGGTCATAATGTCGTTCCCTTCGAGCCGGTGCTCACCATGCTTGATGTTGTGGGAGATGATTTGCTGGGGCTTGATGGCATCCGTGCGAAGGTTTCGGCCAGCGTTTTGGATGCTAAGCCGTCAAACGGATCGGATGAGTGCCAGGGTCAAGGTGGCGGTTGCGCGTTCCAGGAGTCCGGCGAAATCCTGTTCCGCGACCATCAGCTAAGCGGGATTTTGTCGTTCAACCTTTCGCGTCAGCTGCCGCACGGCGGTCGACTCGCCTTGGATTTTGCTCCCGAATACGAAGCTCGCGATTTGCTCGACCTGCTTCTTTTCATGGCAAAGAGCACTAAAGCTCATACTGCGGGCGAGCTTTTGCGTGGGATGTTCGCTCCTGCCCTGGCACGTGCGCTTGAGCGGAAGGCCGGCATTGCCGCGTCAGCACGCGGGTGCGGCGCGCCTTCGGCGAAACCGGAGCTTTCCAAGGAAGACATCGAGGAGCTTGCCCAGACCATCAAGCATTTTGAGCTTGAGGTTTCGGGCGCAAGCTCGGCGCATGCCCCTCAGGTGCACCGGGGCGGCGTTGCCGTGGATCAGCTAAACCCGGCAAGCCTTGAATCCAATAAGACCCCGGGGCTTTTCGTCTTGGGCGAGGCTTTGGACGTTGACGGCCCTTGCGGCGGTTACAACCTTGATTGGGCTTGGACAAGTGGAATCCTTGCTGGTCAGGCCATCTTTAAAGAAATTTTGCACTAGGCGGTTCGTGATGATCGAAGTTTCAAATTTGCCCCTGTCCCTCGATGCGTTTTTACCTGAGCGCCCCGACGGCGTTAAGCGCGCTGCCGCAAAGGCCCTTTCGGTCCCTCAGGCGGACTTCGTGTCCGTGGAAGTGGTGAAACGCAGCATCGATGCCCGCAAGAAGAAGGACATCCATGCTGTGGTCACCTTGCGATTGGAGTTGGCCTCCCAGCATGAGCAGCGCCTGCTCGAGGAGGCGCCGGCGGGTTTGCACGTTAAGCAGGTTGAAGCCAGCTACGAGCCGCTTGAGACGCCACGCTGCAAGGAACCCGAGCTGGCCCCGCTTATCGTCGGTGCCGGCCCGGCCGGCTTGTTCTGCGCGCTTTATCTGGCACGATGCGGCCTTAAGCCTGTGCTGGTGGAGCAGGGCAACGATGTTGATCGCCGCGCCGAGGACGTTGAGGAGTTCACCATCTTGGCCGAGCTCAACCCTTGCTCCAACATTCAGTTCGGCGAAGGCGGCGCAGGCACCTTCTCGGATGGCAAGTTGACCACCAACCTTAAAAACGAACTGACTCCCCACGTGCTCCATTGGTTCGTGGACGCGGGCGCTCCCGATGAGATCTTGTGGCAGGCGCACCCTCACTTGGGGTCGGACAACCTGCCTCACATCGTCAAAGCCATGCGCGAGGAGATTATCTCTTTGGGCGGTGAGGTTCATTTCGGGGTCCAGCTTGCCGGCCTGGTGTTAAGCGAGGGCAAGGTTTCCCAGGCTCGCCTGCGCAAGGTCGAGGATGGCGAGGAGTTCACGCGCAAGGTTCAGCAGGTGGTTTTGGCCTGCGGCCACTCGGCTAGGCATACTTTCGAAATGGTGTATGACCAGGGATTTGTCATGGAGCGCAAGCCCTTCAGCGTCGGCGTGCGCATCGAGCATCCTCAGCGCATGATCAACCAATCCCAATGGGGTAAGGCCACGGTGCATCCGGCTTTGGGCGCCGCCGAGTACAAGCTGGTAGAGCATTTGCCCAGCGGACGCAGCGTGTACACCTTCTGCATGTGCCCGGGTGGCCAGGTGGTTGCCGCCGCAAGCGAGGAAGGCGGCGTGGTAACCAACGGCATGAGCAATTTTGCCCGCGACGGATATAACGCCAACGCGGCTTTGCTGGTGAATGTCGATCCGTCGGATTTCCCCGGCGAAGGCGTGCTTGCCGGGGTGGAGTTCCAGCGCTCGATCGAGCGCGCTGCCTACGACGCGGCTCTTGCCGCGGGCGGCGAGCCTTATCAGGCGCCTAGCCAAACGGTGGGGGAGTTCATGCGCCACATGCGCGACCTTGCCCGTGAGAAGCGCCGTGCCGAGGGCACCGTGGAGCACGTGGATGTCGACCTGGTCCACGCCCGCCGCGAGCAGGATGAGCTGGTGCTTCACGAACAGCGTGAGCAGGAGCGCCGCGAGCTCAAACGCCAACGCGCCCCGAAGGGCGGCATCCGCGGGGGTCGCGGCAACCATGCCAAGATCGCGAAGAACGGCAAGAACAAGCAAGCGCAGGCTCCACGCGGGCCTAAGCCCATCGGCGCCAAGGAGATGCTCCCGAGCTACGGTCGCGGCGTGGTGAAGGTCAGCCTTGATGCCTGCCTGCCCGATTTCGTTGTTCAGGCCCTGTTCGAGGCGCTGCCCCTTTTGGGCCGCAAGCTCAAAGGCTTCGACGACAAGAACGCCATCATGACCGCACCCGAGACCCGTTCGTCTTCGCCGGTGCGCATTAAACGCGACGATGCCTATCAGGCCTTCTTCGTCAACGAGTCCGACGTAGCCCTTGAGGGCGAAGCCGCGGCCGCCGAGGGCGCGCTTGGTCATGAGGTTAGCGCTGCCGAGGGCGTACTCGCCGACGCTGCCGCCGAGCCCGCGCGCGACTCCGCTGCAGCCGTCGAGCCTGCAGTTGCCGCTGATCCTGCAACTGGCGCTGCCTCTACTGACCCTCTCTTCGAAATCCGAAGTGGTCTTTATCCTTGCGGCGAGGGCCCGGGATATGCGGGCGGAATCATGTCGGCGGCCGTGGATGGTTTGCGTGTCGCGAAGGCCGTTGCTGCCCCACACCTGAAATAGCAGACCCCCTGCCGCCGCGAGCTTCGTCGGCTGGGGCTTCCTCTTTACAATTGCGCACGGAGCGCGGTATTTTTGCTGCGCACCTTGCGGCCTTTGCGCGGGCCGCGTGGAGCAAGGGGAAGCTTCACCATCGGTCCTTACGAAGAGCTATCGGCTTTTGGGTTCGGCGGCATGGCTTCCCGAACCGAAAGGACCAACCTATGAAAGTTGCCTTCTTCCCCCAGTGCATGATCGACATGTTCTATCCCGAAGTTGGCGAAGCGGCCGTCCGCGTTCTTGAGCGCCTGGGCTGCGAATTGATCGTTCCCGATAACCAGATTTGCTGCGGGCAGCCCCTTATCAATGCGGGCTACCTGAAAGAAGCGGTGCCTGCCGTTCGTTCCATCGTCGAGGCCTACGCGCCCTACGACGTGGTGGTAACGCCAAGCGGCTCGTGCGCCTACGCCATCAAGCACGATTACGAAAAATACCTGGGCGCAGACCCGGAGTACGGCGAGCGCATCAAAGAGCTTGCCGGCAAGATCTACGAGTTCACCGAGTTCATCGTCGACTACCTGGGCGTGACTAACGTCGGCGCCAAGCTCGAGGGCAAAGCGACCCTTCACAAGAGTTGCCACATGACGCGCCTTCTGGGCGTCAAGGAGCCGCCCCTTAAATTGCTCGAGGGCGTTCAAGGCCTTGAGTACGTCGAGATGGAGGCGGCCGATCGCTGCTGCGGTTTCGGCGGTGTGTTCTCGGTGAAGGAGCCCGAGATCTCGGAGCAGATGGTGCGCGAAAAGGCCGAGCTCGCCCTTGCCACGGGAGCCGATTACCTGGTGGGTTGCGACCAGGCGTGTCTGATGAACATCAAGGGATGCCTGGATCGCATGGAAGCCGAGGGAAGCCTTCCTCATCCCATGAAGGTGATGCATATCGCCGAGGTTCTGGATTCAGGAAAGGGGGAGTAGCTTATGGCAACATCTCCCGTCATTTACGACGACGCCCCTTTGCGCGAGCGCGTGAAAAACGCCCTTGCCGACGACTTCAAGCACAACGCGATCAAAAGCGCCCAGGGAACCATCGTGGGCAACCGCAACAAGTGCGCCGAGGCCAACCTGCTGTGGGAGGAGCTTCGTTGGGAAGCTGCCTATATCCGCAACCACGTTCTTGAAAATCTCGACTACTACATCCGCGAGTTTGCCAAGAACGCAGAGGCGGCAGGCGCCACGGTGCATTTTGCACCCACAGCCGAAGACGCCGTCGAGTGCGCGCTCGACATTTTCGAGGAGGTTCACGCCACCCGCTGCGTGAAATCCAAGTCCATGGTCACCGAAGAAGTGGGCCTGAACGAGTACCTGGAAAAGCACGGCATCCACGCGGTTGAAACCGACTGCGCGGAGAACATCCTGCAGACGGCGGGCTCCAAGCCTTCGCACATCGTTGTTCCGGCCCTGCACTTCAACCGTGATTCCATTCGTGACCTCTACCGCGAGAAGAAGGGCTACACTGGCTCCAATTCGCCTGAGGAGATCACCAAGTTTTTGCGTTCCAACCTGCGCGAGGAGTTCTTGAGCGCCAAGGTGGGCGTTACGGGCTGCAATTTCGGCGTGGCCGAAACGGGCTCGTGCACGCTTGTCACCAACGAGGGCAACGCGCGCATGGCAGCCACCGTCCCCGAAACGCAGATCGTGCTGATGGGCGCCGAGCGCATCGTCCCCGACCTGCGCTCGCTCGATACCTTGGTTACCTTGTTGGTGCCGAGCGCCGTCGGCTCGAAGATCACTTCCTCGTTCCAGGTGAACACCGGCGCCGCCAAGCCCGGCGAGGCTGACGGCCCCACCAAGGTGCACATCATCATGGTGGACAACGGCCGCAGCAAGATCTTGGCCAGCGAGTTCAGGAGCATGCTGCGTTGCATCCGCTGCGGCGCCTGCATGAACAACTGCCCGGTGTATCGTCATATCACCGGCCACGGCTACGGCACCATCTATCCCGGTCCCATGGGCGTGGTTCTTACTCCGCTTTTGGAGGGCTACGAGAACACCGACAAGCTCCCTTACGCATGCTCGCTGTGCGGCGCCTGCGACGACATGTGCCCGGTGCGCATTCCTCTGCACAGGCATATCCACAAGCATAAGTTCAACCTTGCCGAGCGCGGGCACACTTCTGCTCCCGAGCAGGCGACCTTCGACATGGCAGGCAAGGTGCTGAGCAACCGTTTCCTCTACGACATCGCCACGGGCTCCGGCTCGCGCGGCATGAAGATCTTGGGCGGCGCTTATGGCGCGCTGGGCCTTTCCACCTCGTGGATCCCGGTTCTGCGCGGCTGGACTTCCTCGCGCGACATGGACCTTATGGCCAAGGAGCGCTTCCGCGATCGTTTTGCCAAGCGCACGCCCGTGGCCGCTGAGCTGGATGAAAACGGCATGTCGGCCGCCGATAGGGCCGAGGCTGCTCACGACAAGGCCGCTGCCGGTGCGCATGTCCCTGTTGCCGCGGATACAGCGGCGCAAGCTGCGTTCCAGGAAGGAGGTGCTCGCGCATGAGCACGGTAAGCTTGGATGAATTCTTGAAGCCGTTTTCCGCGGCCTTGGGGCGCGATGAGGTGCCCGAGCAGGTAGAGGGCATCGACGTCGAGAACTCGGTGCAGTTCATCGTCTCGCGTGCGATGACCTCTGCGCAGATCGAGGATAAGTTCATCGACGAGGCTAAGAAGATCGGCGTGTTGGTGAAGTGCTGCGCCCCTGGTAAGGAGGCCGATGCGGTCGTTGAGGAGGTGCGTCGTCTGGGCGCAGCCAACAAGACGGTCCTGTATGCCGCAGATGCCTGGGCCGATGACTGCGGTTTGCCTGCCGCTCTTGAAGCAGCCGGGCTTGAGGCGTTTCGCTGGGATGCCTCGAAGGGCCGCGACGCTATTCAGGAGGCGGCGCATTTGGACGTGGGCGTTACCTTCGCCTACGGTGCCATTGCCGAGACCGGTTCGGTGGTGCAATGCTCCTCCGAGGCATCAGGCCGAAGCGTCTGCACGATCCCGCCCTGCCACATCGCGGTGGTGAAGCGCTCAAAACTCTTCGCTCGCATGGGTGAGCTTTTGGACGACCTGCATGATACTTACGGTGCGAGCATGCCTTCGAACGTGAGCGTCATCAGCGGTCCGTCGGCCACCGCCGACATCGAGCTTGTTCGCGTGGTCGGCGTCCACGGCCCGGTGCATACCGCCGTTATCATGGTCGAGGACTAAGCGCGTGCTAAGCAGCAACGCTAAACCAAATTGAAAAAGGCTCGAGTCGTGGGACTCGAGCCTTTTGTTTCGTTATATGTCTGAATCAGCTGGGCTTTAGGCCTCGCGCTCGTCGCAGACCTTGCCAGGGTTCAGGATGCCCTTGGGGTCGAACACCTGCTTGATCGCTGCCATCAAGCCGAAGGCCGTCTCGCCGACGGACTGCTTGAGGTATTCCTTCTTTGCGTGGCCGATGCCGTGCTCGCCGGAAACGGCACCGTTGAGCTCGGCGCACTTGTCGTAGCTTGCCTGCATGACCTCGGCCGAGATCACCTTGAACTCTTCCTCGGTCTTGTTGTTGGAAGAGCAGTAGATGTGCAGGTTGCCGTCGCCAGCGTGTCCGAAGGAGCGGATGCGCATGCCCTTCTCGGTGCCTACCTGGTGCACGTACTCAAGGAACTCGGCGATGTTGTCGACGGGAACGACGACGTCCATTTCGTCAAGATACTTGGTGTCGGCCTCGATGCAGGTGAGGAAGGCGCTGCGGGCAGCCCAGATGGCGGCCTTGTCGTCGGAGTCCTTCATAACCAAAACGTCGAAGGCGCCGTGCTCGTCGGCAACCTCCATCAGGGTCTCGGCGCGGGACATGATCTCGTCCTCGTCGTTGCCCTCGAGCGTGACCAGGATATAGGCGCCCGCTTCCTTGCCGTTGATGACGGTGGGGATGAACTTGGAGCCGGTGAACTCCGCCGAGGAGTCGACGATGTCACGCTCCATGAACTCGATGGAGCGAGGGTCGAGGCCCGCATGCTTGATGGGCGGTACCGAAGTGATGGCAGCTTCGATGTTCTCGAAGGGAAGAAGGAAGCTGATGTCTTCCTTGGGGTTGGGCACAAGCTTCATGGTGAGCTCGGTGATGACGGCCAAGGTGCCCTCGGAGCCGACGATCAGGTGCAGCAGGCTGTAGCCGGAGCTCGTCTTGGTGACGGCCTTGTCGATCTCGAGGATTTCGCCGTTGGGCAGGACGACCGTCATGGCCAAAACGTAGTCGCGGGTGGTGCCGTACTTCACGGCGCGCATGCCGCCAGCGTTGGTGTTGACGTTGCCACCCACCGAGCCGGTTTTCTCGCCGGGATCGGGCGGGTACATGAGATTGTGCTCAAGCGCGTCGGCGGCGAGCTCGCACAGGCGAACGCCGGGCTGGATGCGAACGTTGAAGTTCTTCATGTCGTAGCCCAGGATCTTGTTCATGCGCATCGTGCACAGAACGACGCCACCGAAAAGCGGGGTTGAGCCGCCGGCAAGGCCGGTGCCTGCACCGCGCACGGTGACCGGGATGTTGTTGTCGTTGCAGAGCCTCATGATCGCCGAGACTTCCTCGGTGCAGCCGGGGTGAACGACGACCTCCGGCATGCGGGAGCCGTAAATGGGCATCTCATCGTGCGAGTAATCCTCGCTGACCTCGGAACCATAGACGCAATGCGCTTCGCCAACGATGCTTGCGAGCTGCTTGGCGAAATCTTCCGTGACCGTGTTGTAAGACATATTTCTCCTTGCGAAACCTTGTTTGCATAAAAACCCAGGGGCTTTTTCAGCGATGAAACACTGTATAAGAAACGCAAGAGCCGAAGGCTCGGGCGCAAGCTATTTTCGGAGGGCGGTTGGAACGATTATTCCAACGAAAAAAGAACCCATGCGCGGGGCATGGGTTCTTTTGATGCGAGGTTTTCGCTTTGCGCTCTTTGGTGAGGTTTTAGCCTTGGACGCGGGCCAGGTTAGTGGCCGGAGCTTGCGGCTGCGCGCTTGAGCGGGTTCGAGCTTACACCGGAAGGATGAAATTGAGCACCGAGCTGTAAAGGAAGATGAGCACGCACAGCGCCGCGAGCATGGTGAGCGACCAGGGAAGCAGCTTCTTGAACAACGTTGACTCGGTTTCGCCGGTGGCCACGGCCGCAATCGCCAGCGACTGGGGCGAGATCATCTTGCCGACGACGCCGCCCATGGTGTTGGATGCCAGGAAGAGCTCGGGATCCACGCCTGCCAGCGATGCGTTGGCCTTGGCGGCCTCGGCCTGCAGGCTCGAGAACAGGGCGTTTGCGGAGGTGTCGGAGCCGGTGACCGCGGTGCCGATCCAGCCCAGGATGGGCGAGAGCAGGGCGAACAGCGGGCCCGTGCCGGCAAGGAACTGGCCGATGGCGATGGTCTGGCCGCTGAAGTTCATGACGTAGGCCAGCGCCAGGACGCAGCCGATGGTCAGGATGGTGAACTTCATCTTCCAGCAGGTCTTGAACAGCTCGGCGATTGCGCTGCCAAAGCTGAGCTTGAACTGGCCGTTGCCGTTGAAGATGGAGTAGAGGGCTGCCACGATGATGCCGCCGATCAGGATGATGGAGCCGCAGTTGGACAGCCAGTTGAAGGTGAAGGTGGTACCGGGGTTGTTGCCCAGGTAGTTGAGCACGAGCGACTGAACCGTGCCGTCGGCGGCAACGGTGGTGAGGCCCGGCCAGGGGATTTTGATGTCGGTGAGCGCCAAAGGAGCTGCTGCGACGGTCTTCGCCAGGGCGAACAGGATCACGATCACGGCGTAGGGCATCAGGCACATCCAGGTGCGAACCGGGGTGAGCTCGTGCTCGGCGGCCTCGTCGCGGGGGCCAAGGCCGAAGCGTTTGCGAGCCTCGTCGACGTTCTTGGGCTTCCAGAAGCGCATGAACACGACGGTCACGCCGAAGGAAACGAGCGATGCCACGATGTCGGTGAGCTCGTAGGCGAAGTGGTTGGAGACGAGCCACTGCACGAAGCCGAAGGAGATGCCCACCACGAGCGCGGGCAGCCAGCAGTCCTTGACGCCCTTCTTGCCGTCGAGGATGGCGACGACCAGCATGGGGACGATGAAGGCGAACAGCGGGGCGATGTAGCCGACGATCTCGGCAACGTGCACGGCGGTGGCAGCAGCGCCGTCAGCGCCGGGTGCCATGTTGCCTGCGGTGGTGATGGGGATCGCGACGGCGCCGTAGGCAACAGGCGCGGTGTTGGCGATAAGGACGGCCATGGCCGCGCGCAGGGGAGGAACGCCGAGCGCGAGCACCATGGTGGCGGTGATGGCGATGGGCGCGCCGAAGCCGGCGAGCGATTCGAGCAGCGCGCCGAAGCAGAAGGCGATCAGGACGGCCTGGATGCGGACGTCGCCGCCGCCGATGGAGTCGAACAGCTTGCGCAGGTCGTCGGAGCGGCCGGCGTTAACGGTGACTTCGTAGAACCAAACGGCTGCGATGATGATGAAGCAGACGGGGAACACGCCGTAGGCAGCGCCCTGCGTAGCGCTGAGGAAGGTCAGGTCGGCCGGCATGTTGAATCCGCAGATCGCGACCGCGATGGCGATCGCCAGCGAGATGATGGCGGATACGTGCGCCTTGAGCTTCACGCCCACAAGGCAGATGAAGAACGAGAGCAGCGGGAGGCAGGCAACGGCAGCAGATGCCGCAAGGCTTCCTCCAACGGGATCGATAGTAGCTTGGAACATGGAAACTCCTTCAATCGATGCCGGGTTTCGCGCGTTTGCAAAACCGAGCAAGGTCTGCGGGGCATGATATAGAGCAAACCCCCTAGCTCATTTCCTTTTCGTGTTTATTTCAGGCAAGCGGACGATTTTGCGGGGGTGATAGAATAGAAAGTCCTACAAAAACGCAGTTCGTCTAAGGCACGTGATTTCAATGACATTTGCCGCTGGTTCGCCCGCTCATGCGCAAGAGGCGCTGGATGCCCTGAAGCAGGGCAAGCCCGTGATCTTTCCCACAGATACTATCTATGGCCTGGGGGTTTCCGTCCGCGACGCCAAGAGCCCCGAGGTTCTTTACCAGCTTAAGGCGCGCCCCAAGCGCAAGCCCGTTGCCTGGCTGGTGTCCGGCGTCGATGCCCTTAACACCTACGGGGTCAACGTGCCCGAGTTCGCCCAGGCGCTTGCGCGCACCTTTTGGCCCGGGCCACTGACCATCATCGTCGAGGCGAGCGATAAGGTCCCCGAGGCCTTCCGTTCCGACGAGGGGACCATCGGCTTGCGCTGCCCCAAGGGCGACTTCGCTCTTTCTTTGATAGACGAATTGGGCTGTCCCATTGCAACCACCTCGGCCAACCCTTCCGGCCATAAGGCTCCCAAGTTCGCCGAAGGCCTGGACGAGGGCCTGTGCTCCAAGGTTGCCGCCGTGGTGACCGACGACGAGGAGAAGTCGGGCATCGCCTCGACCATCGTCGATTGCACGAGTGGATGCCCGGTGCTCACGCGCGAGGGCTCCATCTCGATCGAGGAGATTCGCGCTCGCTCGTAGACGGTCGTATTCAAACGGGCCTGCTTGTTGCCGGGCTCGTCCGCCACGTATGCGCTTATTCGTAAGGCCGGCACCCGCTTGCACGCAAGTTGCCCGCTCGCAAAGAGGAAAGAGGTAGGCCATGGATATGACCGCCGTCACTTCAACCGTTGGACGTTTTGAGGGAAGCTTTCCTTCCGCTGATGGAAAATCCCAGCTCAGGGTTTTAACCTGGTTGCCTATCGTCGGCGATGTCCGCGGCATCGTGCAGATTGTCCATGGCATGGCCGAGCATATCGGCCGCTACGAAGCTTTCGCCTGTACCCTTGCCGATGCGGGCTTTTTGGTTGTCGGCGAGGACCACATCGGTCACGGGAAAAGCGTCGCGGACCCCAAAGACCTGGGCCATCTTCCCGTAGCCTCGGGCGCCGACGTTATGGTCGAGGACGTGTATCGTCTGGGCGCTTACTATCGTCAGGTCTATCCGGGCCTGCCTTTCTTCCTGTTCGGGCATTCGATGGGTAGCTTCATCGCCCGCCGCTGCTGCGAGGAGCATGGCGCGGAGCTTACCGGCGCCATCCTGTGCGGCACCGGCAACATCGCACTGCCCGTCTCCTTGGCAGCTCACGCGCTGTGCCGCTCGATCGCGCGGGCAAAAGGCGAGCGCTATTGCTCGAAGGGCATCGATAAGCTCGGCGCGGGCGGTTACGCCTCTGCGATCGAGGGCGCCCAAGGCGAGCTCGATTGGCTGAGCGTGAGCCCCGAAAACATTGCCTCCTATGAGGCCGACCCTTTGTGCGGCGCCAAGTTCAGTGTCGGCGGCTATGCTTCCTTGACCTTGCTCACCGCCGAGGTGGCTACGCGCGCCCATGCGAGCGAGGTGCCTGGTGACCTGCCCCTTTTCTTCGTGTCGGGGGCTATGGACCCGGTTGGCGATTTTGGCGAAGGCGTCCTTCGCGCCTGCGAGCTTTATCGCGAGGCGGGCGTGCTCGATTGCACCATGCGCCTGTACCCGGGCCTGCGTCATGAGATATTGAACGAGGCGGAGCACGATGTCGTCGAGCACGACATCCTGGCTTGGATCGAATCCCATATGCCCAAGGAGGCCTGATGAGCCGTTTCGTCGTTGCGCTTGACCAGGGGACAACCTCGTCACGTGCGGTGCTGGTTAACAAGCAAGGCAAGATCGTCGGTGTGGCGCAAAGCCCCTTTGCCCAACATTTTCCCAAGCCGGGCTGGGTCGAGCACGACCCTAAGGAAATCCTCGCAAGCCAGCTCAAGGTTTTAACCGAGCTTTTGGTGGAGCAGGGCATCACCGTCGACGATCTGGATTCCATCGGCATCACCAATCAGCGCGAGACCACGGTGGTTTGGGACAAGCGCACCGGCGAACCAGTGCATAACGCCATCGTGTGGCAGTGCCGTCGTACGGCCGATTTGGTGGAGCGCGTCTGCGCGGGCGTTGGAGTGCGCGAGCGAGTAAGCGAGATAACGGGCCTCATCCCCGATGCCTATTATTCGGCAAGCAAGATCGCGTGGATTTTGGAGAACGTCCCGGGTGCGCGCGAGCGTGCGGAGGCGGGCGATCTGCTGTTCGGCACGGTGGACACCTGGCTTATCTGGAATCTCACTCAGGGCAAGGTCCACGCCACCGACCCGACCAATGCCAGCCGCACGATGCTCTTCGACATCGTTCGAGGCGAGTGGAGCCCTTGGCTCTGCGAGCTCTTCGGCGTGCCGCAGAGCATGCTGCCGGAGGTGCGCCCCTCGTCGGGCGAGTTCGGTGTGGTCAACCATCCGGTGATCAAGGGCAGCGTTTCCATCTGCGGCGTTGCGGGCGATCAGCAGTCCGCCCTGTTCGGCCAGTGCTGCTTCGATGCCGGAAACGCCAAGGCCACCTTCGGTACCGGGTGCTTCCTTCTTATGAACACGGGCGGCAAGCCCTGTTTTTCCAAGGCTGGTTTGGCCTGCACGGTGGCCGCTTCGGCTCCAGGAGTGGGCCATCTTGAGTACGCGCTTGAGGGGAGCGTCTTCATGGCGGGCGCCCTGATGCAGTGGTTGCGCGATGGCCTGGGTATTTTGGACGATGTGTCCGAGTCGGAGTCCCTGGCAACGAGCGTCGAGGATTCGGCCGGGGTGTACGTGGTTCCGGCCTTCACCGGTTTGGGCGCGCCTTATTGGGACGCTAATGCGCGCGGCGCCATTTACGGCTTGACGCGCGGGGCCACCAAGGCGCACCTGGTTAGGGCCTGCCTTGAGGCGCAGGCCTATCAGGTGAACGACGTTTTGTGCGCCATGCAGAAAGATTCGGGCATTACGGTGAATCCGCTCAATGTCGACGGTGGGGCCTGCCGCAACGATTTCATCTGCCAAAGCTGCGCCGACATCCTTGATACGATGATCGTGCGCCCTTCCAACGTGGAGTCCACCGCGATGGGCGCGGCCTACCTGGCGGGGCTTTCGACGGGCTTCTGGGAGAGCATCGATGAGATCAAGGCAATGCGCCAAATCGACCGCATCTTCGAGCCCGATATGGACTATTTCGCACGAAAAGAGGCTATCGACGGCTGGAAACAGGCGGTAGAGCGAACGAAAAGCCGCTAAGGTCTGCGGTTTCTGGTATAATCCACCCGTTTAACAAGGCTTCGTGACCAGCGCGAAGTGGGGAAAGGGGACCTCATGATCGTTTCTATTGCTTCCGATCATGCTGGCTTCGAGCAGAAGCAGCAACTCGTCGAGTTCTTGAAGGACGAGGGCTATCAGGTGGTCGACCAGGGCCCCCAGAGCGACGATCGCGTTGATTACCCCGATTTCGCCGTGCTCGTGGCAATGGACGTCGCGTCCGGCCGCGCCGACCGCGGTGTACTTGTATGCGGTACGGGGGTTGGCATGGCACTTGCAGCCGACAAGGTTGCAGGCGTGCGCGCGGCGAACATTATCAACGAGCAGTTCGCCGAGCTGTGCCGTCAGCACAACAACGCCAACGTCATCACGCTTTCAGGGCGTTTCGTTTCTCTTGATGAGAACAAAAGGATTCTGAGCGCCTTCCTTACCACCGAGTTCGAGGGTGGGCGCCATGCCGATCGCGTGGCGAAAATCGACGCCTTGGATTCCCGGGGCGCCGGAAAATAAACAGTCGAAATCAAAGCCTCCGATTTGTCGGGGGTTTTGTTGAATGGAAAAGCTTCAGGCAAGCTTTACAGTGAAGGGAGAAAGGATGAGCCGAAAATACGTCACGGGGGGGGGGTAGCCTCAAAGCAAAACTGCTGAACAGCATGATGGCTGTTGTGCTTGTTTTGGGACTTGCTCCAATATCCAATTCATACGCAGCAGCTTCCGATGACGATCAATCGAGCCAAAACATCGAGCAGCAGGCGGATTCGAACTCGAAATCCGCTGTTGAAAGCGACAACTCGGGCGAGGATGTTGCAAACGGCAGCTCCGCAGACGCGGATGACGAAGGCTCGGAATCTTCCAGCTCGACGAAATCGGATGCCGCCGTCAACGGTGACGATTCAAGCGATGACGCGAAGGAAAACGCAACAGACGGTAATTCCGAAGATGCCGCGCCCCAATCCGGTGAATCGGAAAACTCCGTTGATTCAGAGGGCAATTCCGGCACTTACAACCCTGATGCCGATTTTGTCGACATCAGCAATAACTGCACCGCTGAATCTGAATTCTTCAAAGATTCGGAGCATAAGACTCCTTTAGGCGATACCGCCATTACTTCATCTGAAAAGTTTTATGCTCAGTTGAAAGTGACTTTTAAAGATAATTATCGCCCGACACTTTCCAATCCAAATGTCATGTATAAGTTCCCGTCCAACATCAAGGTTGCCGACATGGACGAGACCGACCTGATGGATGGAACAACGCTTGCCGGCAAGTGGTACATCAAAGACAACGTTGCGTACTTCAAGTACAACGAGTCCTACCTCAACAGCACCGTCACCCATGCCTATGTCAATCTTGATTGTGAGTTGAACGGCGTGAATAAGGGTGACGGCAGCAGCGAGGCCATCACCTTCCCCGGTGCGTCTACGACCGTGACCGTCAACACCAAGGACGGTAGCGTCGATGGCTCCAAGTTCGGCGGGGACATGAGTCAGCAGTGGAACGGCCCCACTTATGACCAGGCCTCTAACAGCTATATCTGGACCATCAAGATCTCCCCGAACGCCTATGCGACCAACGTCGTTATTAAGGACACAATTGGTTCGAACCTTGATTTTGTCCTTGGCTCATTCAAGCTTGTTGACGCGAGTGGCGCGGAATCTGGCGATGTCAGTGTCACGCTCGACACTTCCAAGCCGCAAGAAGCGACCATCAAGCTCGGCAACCTTACGGCCGGCGACTACTACGTCCAGTACAAGACGGAGGTGAAGTCGCTCCCGAATAAGGACAACACTGATATCTCCAACGTTGGTAACAAGGCCGAGTATAGCTGGGGGTCCGATAGCAACCGCCAGAATGGCAGCACAGAGAAGAGCCCGCAATCTTCCAAGTACTCCATGGTCTCCAAGTCTGCCGACGGCAGCAGCACGCCTTCCGCCATCAAGTGGGTTGTGAAGCTCAACAACGGCTCCATCAAGGCCGACATGGGCGGCTACAGCTTCAGCGACAAGCTGGACTCCGACCAGACCTTCGTCACTTCCACCGGCGTTAAGGTTGCCGACTCCAATGGCAATGAGATAACAGTGACCGACGCTTCCATGTCGAGCTCCGAGCTTAGTTTCAAGCTTCCCGCCGATGCCGGCGAGAAGGAGTACACGGTCACCTACTACACTCAGATGACCGATCAGTCTTCCCTCGAAACCGTTAAGAACACCGCGGTGGTCACTCCGCCTGATTCCGACCATGGCCCAAAGGGCGAAGGAACGGGCACGTTTGCGCCAAAAGATCCGGGTACCTATATTGCAAAGAGCTTAACTTCCAACATTGATTCTTCCAGCTATGACGGCAAGGCATCTTGGAAGTCCGAAATCCTATTCAGCGATATGGTTTCCTCCACGGATCCAAGCTCGATTGTGTTTACCGACCAGTTCAGCAATCTTCCCAACAACGTGAAGGTGAGCCTGGACGGCGATGTGACGCTTAAGATCGACGGCGGTGCTGCTCTTGTCGAGGGCACCGACTACTCCATCGATAAGGCAAGCGGCGATCAGTGGGCTAACAACAAGCTCTTCAGTATCACTTTCAAGAACACCGACACCGTAAAGAACCTTATTGCCAAGAGCGGCGCCAAGGTTGTCGTGACCTACAGCACCCAAACCACTCAGGTTGATGGTGCGTATCCGGCGGGCAACTACAAGAACAAATCGAGCGTCAAGACCGACAAGAAGAGTGAGATTTCCGCCGAGGCTGGCTACACCATAGAGAAGGAAGCTACTCCTCCTGCGGTCGTTAAGAGCGGCAATAGCCCTTCGTGGGACGCCGAGTACGATTGGGGCGATGGCACCAAGGGCGCTTGGATCACCGACTGGACGGCGTATGTGAATCGTACGAGCAAAGATAATCCGACGGCCGTTCTTGATTTGAAGGGCGAAAGCGTTACAGTTACCGACTCCCTTCCTGCCGATACCGTGGTAGTGGATAAATCGGCTTCGTATGTTCTGTGGCAGGGGTATTGGCCCTATAGCAATCCGATAGCGATTAGCCCTTCGACTGGCGCTGATGGAAACGTTGATTTCAACATCGCTACAGCGGGGCAAACAACTTCTCAGGGTGGGGACTTCACTTCTACAGCGCTTTCGGTCGTTCTCTCTTATCAGACCGCCACGAAGAAGTCCCTCGATGTTGAGAAAACCAGTCTCACTAACTCTGCGCAGGCTTCCTCGGGCAGCTACAGCTTCCCCAGGGGCAGCGATACGGTGACCATTGAGAACAAGGCCCTCGCCAAGACCGGCAGCGCTGTTTCCGGCTCTTCCGCTCGCGAGTACGCCATTACGGTGAACGAGAACGCCTACGATCTGGTTTCCGGCTCCGATACGCTTACCTTGATTGACGACATCGACTACCGTGGCGAGCTTGCAGCCTCCACCATCAGCGTGAAGTCACCTGACGGCATCGACCTGCTAGCCAGCGAACAGGCGAGCTACGAGCTTTCCAAGGTGGCCAAGGATGGCAACACCCACACGCGCCTCACGCTTACGGTGCCCGACTCCATGAAGATCGTCGTCACCTACAGGGTCGTGCCCTCCGGTAACGCCGGCGACGAAATGAAGGACTTCTCTAATTCTTGCGAGCTAAGTGGCGTGAAGAGCTCCGCTACAAGCGTTACCCAGACCTTTAACGTGGCCACCTCAAGCGGCGGTACCGGCTCTGAGAGCTGGGGCATTTCGCTTACCAAGTACGATTCCTCGGGCAAGACGTCCTTATCCGGCGCCACGTTTGAGCTGTGGAAGGTCGACCTCGATGCATCTACCGCCAAAGACATTGTGAAAGAAAAGGTCGACACTCAGACAAGCGACGCTTCCGGCAAAGTGAGCTTTGGCAACGGGGAAAGCCCTCTTGCTTCCAATGTCCTGTACTATTTTGTCGAGACCGCGGCCCCTGCCGGCTACGAGATCAGCTATACCGGCAATACCTATGTGATGCTCAAGAGCGATGCCACCGAGGACGGCTATGAGACTGCTTACAACAAGGCAGTCGCGCTTGGCTTCACGCCAAGCTCGGCCCGCAGTTACTTCGCTTTCGACGAGCTTGAGAAGGGCTCGTTCAATCTTGAGCTAGAGAAGAAGGTCGAGGGAGCCGAAGCTCCTGCTGGCGCCCAGTTCACGTTCAAGGCCGAGGCCACGGGTGATAATGCTTCCTCCGCGCCGACCTTGAGCGACGTCGTCATCACCACCGATGCCAAGGGCGAGAAGACCTATACCGGAAAGTTCACCGGTTCGCTCTCCGACTCCATGAATGGTCAGACCTTCACCTACAAGGTGAGCGAGACCGGCACCGCAGCGGGCGGCTGGACCTATGACTCCGGCAAGTACACTGCCACGGTGCAGGTTGT
This sequence comes from bacterium, assembly GCA_963597045.1. Taxonomy (GTDB): domain Bacteria; phylum Actinomycetota; class Coriobacteriia; order Coriobacteriales; family Eggerthellaceae; genus Anaerotardibacter. The sequence continues at coordinate 23,137 of CAVBOO010000003.1, forward strand.
GGAACAGGACGGCAAGCTTGTCGGCAACGTGAGCTACGCCAAGGACGACACCGCAGCCGACAAGATGAGCTTCACGAACATTTACAAGACCACCGGCACGCCCGTCCTGCACGTGAAGAAGACCGTCAATGGTGGTAAGGCCGATAGCTTGTTCAAAGACAAGACCTTTACCTTCTATGTTTACAACGCTGACTCAACGGGCTCAAAGACCGGCAATCCTATTCAGCATGTTACTGTTTCCGCTGGTGAAACTGCATACATCAATGGTTTGGGAACATACTCTGCCTCAGGAACTTATCGTTATGTGATTCAGGAGGCAAGCATCTCTGATGCTGGTTGGACGCTTGCAGATGATGTGTCGGTTACCGTGACGGCCACCGACAACGGTGAGGGATCGCTTGACCTGAGCTACGAATACAGCACACATCCTACGGACAACGACAATGCGGCGCTGTTCGACAACGCCTACACCGAGGCCACTTCGGCAACACTCCAGGCCAAGAAGATCCTGAATGGTCGCGATATGAGCAATGACGAGTTTACCCTCCAGCTCATCGATCAGAACGAGGGCGATCATAAGGGTGAAGTCATTGATTCCAAGACCACTTCTGCCTCGCGAGACGGCGTAGCCACAACGGTTGATTTCGATGCCCTGAGCTTCGACGCGCCCGGTACCTACACCTATGGCATTCAAGAGCAGGCTGGCAGCTTGGCGCATGTCGAGTACGACACGAGCGTCTACACCGCTCAGGTTGTCGTTACCAAGGACGATGCCACCGGCAAGCTTTCCGCCGCGGTTCACTACCTCAAGGCAGGCGAGCAGCTTGATTCGGCGCCTACCTTCAACAACACCTACACGGCGCCTGCGACTGGCGAGTTCCAGCTGAAGGCGAAGAAGACCGTTAACGGTGACACGCCCAAGACTGGCGAGAACTTCACCTTCACCGTTATGTACGAAAGCGGTTACGAGGGTGCCCAGAAGGTTGCCAACATGATCGAGGACGCCACGACCGACGATTCGGGCATGGCCACCTTCGGCACCGTTTCCCTGGGCGAGGAATTCTATGGCAAGGAATTTGTTTTACGGATTCACGAGACAAACCAATTGGGTAAGGAGTGGACCAAGGCCCTTGATGTCCTGGCCACGGTAAGCGTCGGTCAGCCTACTGGCTCCGAGGCTCCGGTTGTTACCGTCAAGTACGACAAGGCCGAGGCCGAGTACGCCACCTTCAACAACACCTATTCCACTTCCACAAACGCAACGCTGAGCGTTCACAAGGAAGTAACAGGTGCAACCAACGCTGACGCCGTGAAGAACAAGGAATTCACCTTTGCGCTATACGAGCAGGGTAGCAACGAGGTCATTCAGACGGTGGCGGCCAAGGCCGGCGAAACCGTTTCCTTCGATGCCCTTACGTTCAGCGAGGCCGGCGAGTACAAGTACGACATCAAGGAGCTTGCTGAAGATGGCCAGGGCTGGACGTATGCGGAGCCAACTACCGCTACGGTAACTGTTACGGAAAACGCCGACCGCAGCCTGAGCTCCACGGTTGCTTACGATCGAGCTACCGACGATAAGGCCGCAGCCTTGTTCACGAACGCTTATGCAACGAGCGGTACCGCCACCATTCAGGTATACAAGACCGTCAACGGCGGCACCGAGGCTAAGCCTGGCGAAAAGTTCACCTTCGATCTGTACAAGGCCGACTCCGAGGGCAAGGCCACTGGCGATGTGCTTGGTACGGTTGAGACCGAGATGGATAAGGTCGCAAGCTTTGACAAGGTTAGCTTCGATGCCGAGGGTACCTACACATATGTGATCAAGGAAACCGGCCACAACGACAAGGGCTGGACCGCCGCCTCCGACGTGACCGTTACCGTTACAGCCACCGATAATGGTGACGGCACCTTGAAGACCGTGGTTACCTACTCCAATACCGCAGAAGGTGCAGCAGGTTTTGACGACATTTACAGCGCTGCTGGCGAGCTGGTGCTTGATGTCGCAAAGACCGTCAACCACGGAGCATTGAGCCCCGACGATGAGTTCGAGTTCGGTCTTTTCGAAACTGACGAGTCCGGCGCGAAGACGGGCGACCCCATTGCCACGGTTAAGCTGAAGGCGGGGGAGACCAAGTCCCTGGACGGCGTGTTTTACGACTTCGACAACGATGGCGGCACCTATACCTACATTATTTCCGAGCTCGGCGATCTGGGCGAGAACTGGACCAAGGCCGCTGATCAAAAGGTTGTTGTTAAGGTGAGCGATGCGGGAGACGGCGTTATGAACACCGAGGTTGCCTATGAGGGCGACGGCAGCGCCGCGCTCTTCGACAACACCTACACCGAGCCCGAGCAGCCCGTGACGCCGTCCGACGAGGAGAAGGAAGAAAAGGCCGAGAAGGCAAGCTCCAGCAAATCCAAGAGCAGCGACTCCGAGAAGGAGTCCACCGCCAAGACCGGTGACGACACCTTGTTCGCTGCCGGAGCTGCATCGGCACTTGCCATCGCCGCCGCCGGTGCTTCGGTGCTCGCGCGTCGCCGCAGGAGCAACTAAAGGCTTCGCAGCAGCTCGCCCTTGAGCGGGATTTGAGCACCTGCAGGCTCACGATTTCTTCACAATGAAGCGCCAAAAGGCGGACGAGTTCAAGCTTGTCCGCCTTTTGCGTTTCAATCGTGCAACGCCTGCGGAATGTTGGGGTGGACAAGCTTTTATTAGGTGTAGAGTTTCGTACATTCAATGACTTGGAACCGCTTCGCGCGGCTCTGCAAAACGCCTGAAAGGGCACCGGCTTCGCCGGAATTCTTGAAAGGAGAGCTTGAATGGCTCTGACTTACGTTTCCAAGACCGACCCTGAGGTCGCAGTGGCAATCGACGGCGAGCTCAACCGTCAGCGCAACCAGATCGAGCTGATCGCATCCGAGAACATCGTCAGCCCTTCCGTCATGGAGGCCATGGGCTCCGTTCTTACCAACAAGTATGCCGAGGGCTACCCCGCAAAGCGCTACTACGGCGGCTGCCAGCAGGTCGACATCGTTGAGAACCTTGCCATCGAGCGCGCGAAGAAGATCTTCAACGCCGGCTTTGCCAACGTTCAGCCCCATTCCGGCGCCAACGCCAACCTGGCCGCATATCAGGCGCTCATCAAGCCTGGCGACAAGGTTCTGGGCATGAGTCTCGACCACGGCGGACACCTTACCCATGGTTCTCCCGTTAACTTCTCCGGCAAGCTTTACCACTTCGTCGCATACGGCGTCGACCCCGAGACCGAGGTCATTAATTACGACGAGATGGAGCGCATCGCTCTTGAGGAAAAGCCCCAGCTGATTGTCGGCGGCGCTTCCGCCTATCCTCGCGTGATCGACTTCAAGCGCATGCGCGAGATCGCCGACAAGGTTGGCGCTTACCTGATGGTCGACATGGCTCACATCGCCGGCCTTGTTGCAACGGGCGCTCATCCTTCTCCCGTTCCTTACGCTCATGTGGTCACCACCACCACCCATAAAACCCTGCGCGGTCCTCGCGGCGGCCTGATCCTCACCAACGACGAGGCAATCGCCAAGAAGATCAACTCCGCTGTGTTCCCTGGCACCCAGGGTGGCCCCTTGGAGCATGTCATCGCCGGCAAGGCCGTTGCTTTCGGCGAGGCTCTGAAGCCCGAATTCAAGACCTACATCGATAACGTGGTTAAGAATTGCGCCGCAATGGGCGAGGGCATGATCGAGGGCGGCCTGCGCCTGGTCTCCGGCGGCACCGACAACCATCTGGTGCTCGTTGACCTCACTCCTGCCGACGTCACCGGCAAGGATGCCGAGCGTGTTCTTGACGAAGTCGGCCTGACCGTCAACAAGAACACCATCCCCAACGAGACCCGTTCTCCCTTCGTCACCTCTGGCATCCGCGTTGGTACCGCTGCAGGCACCACCCGCGGCTTCGACGAGGCCGACTTCAAGAAGATCGGTCAGCTTATCGCCAAGACCGTCTTCAACATCGAGGACGAGGCTGTTCTTGCCGAGGTTCGCGCTGAGGTCGATGCGCTTATCGCCGCTCATCCTCTGTACCCCGAGCTGTAAACTTCATCGGTAGCTTGCAGCTTGCAGCTGCGGCTTGCGTTAGGGGGAGACCGCAAGCCATTCGGCTAACGCCCCCTTAGTTGTTCAGAAGGCCCAGGTCATGCGACCTGGGCCTTCTTTCGCGTCGGCCTTTATTCGACCAGTCTGCGCTAAACGGTTAGACTTTTAAGAGGCTATTGCCCAGCGTCTTTAGGCGCTGTATCGATGTTGGCC
>CAVBOO010000004.1:0-19224 GCA_963597045.1 bacterium
CTGCAGCGCCTGAAGGAAGCAGCTGAAAAGGCGAAGATGGAGCTTTCCTCCACCAGCCAGACTTCCATCAACCTGCCCTTCATCTCCATGAACGAGAACGGTCCCCTGCATCTGGACTACACGCTTACCAAGGCTGAGTTCGAGCACATGACCAGCGACCTGCTCGCTCGCTGCAAGAAGCCTGTTGAGCAGGCTCTGCGCGACGCCGATCTGACCGCTTCCGACATCAACGAGGTCATCCTCGTCGGCGGCTCGACCCGTATGCCCGCCGTTCAGGACCTAGTCAAGCAGATCACCGGCAAGCAGCCCAACATGTCGGTCAACCCCGACGAGGTCGTTGCAATGGGCGCAGCTGTTCAGGGCGGCGTTCTTGCCGGCGACGTTCAGGGCATCCTGCTGCTCGACGTCACTCCCCTTTCCCTGGGCGTTGAGACCATGGGCGGCATCATGACCAAGATGATCGATCGCAACACCACCATCCCCACCCGCAAGACCGAGATTTACTCCACCGCGGCCGATAACCAGACCAGCGTCGAGATCCACGTTCTTCAGGGTGAGCGCCAGATGGCTCGCGACAACAAGACCCTGGGCAAGTTCCAGCTGACCGGCATCCCCGCGGCACGTCGCGGCATGCCTCAGATCGAGGTCACCTTCGACATCGACGCCAACGGCATCGTGAACGTTTCCGCTAAGGACCTGGGCACCGGCAAGGAGCAGCAGATCACCATCTCCGGCTCCACCGCTCTGTCCGACGACGAAGTCGATCGCATGGTCAAGGACGCCGAGGCTCATGCCGAGGAAGACCAGGCACGCAAGGAAGAGGCCGAGACCCGCAACAACTGCGACGCTCTGGTCAACGCCACCGAGACCACTCTGGGCGAGGTCGGCGACAAGCTGAGCGCAGACGTTAAGTCCGAGGTCGAGTCCGCTATCGCAACCGCCAAGACCGCTCTTGAGGGCACCGACATCGAGGCCATCAAGCAGGCAACCGAGGCGCTGCAGCAGGCCGGCCACAAGATGGCCGAGGTCGTCTACTCCAACGAGCAGGCACAGGCTGGCGCACAGCCCGGTGCAGGCGCCGCTCCCGCGGACGACGTGGTTGAGGCCGACTTCGAGGTCGTCGACGACGACAAGAAGGAGAACTAATCATGGCAGCCGATACCGAGATCGACGAGAGCCCGGAGGTTACCGAGCCCGAGCCTACCTCGGACGAGGCCGCCGTTGATGCCGAGCAGGAAGCCAAGGAATCCGAGGCAAGTCCCGAGGACGAATTGGAGAAGGCGCTTGCCGACGCCAAAGAATGGCAGGACAAGTACCTTCGCCTGCACGCCGAGTGGGACACCTACCGTCGCCGTATGAAGGAGCAGCGTGCTGAGGAAACGACACGCGCCACCGAGGGTCTGATGAAGAATCTGATCCCTGTGGTCGACGATTTCGACCGTACTTTGGCCTACGCCAAGGACAACGGTGAGAGTGGTTTGATCGAGGGCGTTGAAGCGGTGTTCAACAAGTTTACCGACGCACTCGTGAAGGACGGCCTTGAGATCATCGATCCCGCCGGCCAGGCCTACGACGCGCTTCTTGCTCAGGCGGTCGGCGTCGTGGAAGACGCTTCGGTCCCCGACGAGACGGTCTCCCAGGTGTTCCAGAAGGGATACCGCCTAGGCGTCAAGGTTTTGCGTCCCGCGATGGTCACCGTGACCAGCGGCGGGCCCAAGCGAGAGGCCGAGGACACCGAGGAAGATTCAGAATAAGAATGGTTAGGAAGGCGGGCATATGTCCGCCTTCCTTTTAAGAGAAGAGGTGAGTCGCTATGGGCGCAACCCCCGATTACTACAAGACGCTGGGCGTTTCGCGTGACGCCTCTGCTGACGAGATAAAAAAGGCTTACCGTAAGCTTGCACGCGACAATCATCCCGATGCGGTGAAGGCTCGCGGCGGCAACGCCGAGGAAGCCGAAGAGAAGATGCGCGCCATCAACGAGGCTTACGAGGTTCTCTCCGACGACAAGAAGCGTCAGATGTACGACCAGTACGGCACGGCGAACGAGAACCAGATTCCCTTCGGCGGCGGTGCTGGCTTCAGCGGGTCGTGGGCCGACATCCTGGAGAGCCTGCGCAACGGCGAGGGCTTCGGCGGCTTCAGCGGTTTCGGTGGATTCGGCGGCCCCTTCGGCGGTGGTCAGCCGATGCCCCAGAAGGGCGCCGACAGGACCGTGAAGCTCAACATCAGCTTCGACGAGGCCTTCAAAGGCACCGAGAAGAAGATCCGCGTTCGCCTGGAAGCGGCTTCTGAGCCCCAGACCTTGCCGGTGAAGATTCCTGCCGGCGCGATCGACGGCGGTCAGGTACGCCTGCGCGGCCGCGGCAACCCCGGGATCAACGGAGGACCTGCCGGCGATTTGCTGGTGAAGGTCCACATTACCGAGCATCCCTACTATCGTCGCGACAAGGCCGACGCGCTCATGGACGTACCGGTCTCGATCGCCGAGGCTGCGCTGGGCACCCAAATCACCGTGCCCACCCCCGACGGCGCCAAGGTGAGGGTGAAGGTTCCCGCCGGCACGCAGTCGGACACCAAGCTCACGATTCGCGGCAAGGGCGCTCCCCGTTTGGGCGCAGCTGGCGGAAACGGAGATTTCCATCTCGTCATCAAGGTCGAGGTTCCTTCGTCTTTGAACGCGAAGCAGGAAGAGGCGCTTCGAGCCTACATGGAAGCAGACGAATCTGATTTGAGGCGATGGTAATGAACGACGCGGAACGTCCCGTTTACATGATCGGCGTTGCGGCCGAGCTCGCCGGAGTGCATCCTCAGACGCTGCGCATTTACGAGCAGAAGGGCTTGGTTTCGCCTCAGCGTACGAGCGGCAATACCCGCATGTACTCGCAGGCGGACATCGATCGCCTTCGTTTGATCAACGAGCTTACGAGCGAGGGGATCAATCTGGCAGGCGTTATACGCATTTTGGATTTGCAGGGCCGCTTAACCGAGCGTGACAACGAGCTTGATGCCCTGCACCAGCGTGTGCGACGCCTTGCCGATAGAGTTCATGAGCTTGAGACGCGCCAAAACGTCAACGAGCTGATGGAATCCACGATGGCCATCCAGCTGCGCCGCATCTAGCGCAGGTGGGGGCGCGCGGGCGCCAGGCGAAAGCGCAGGCTCGAAGCAAAGCGCTGCCTGGCCCGCGGCAACAAAGGAAGCAATCCGATGACCCGTTCATCGGAAGACGAATAGGAAAACAATCTCAAAGGAGGCAATTATGAGACTCGATAAATTGTCCCTTACCGCCCAAGAGGCGATGCAGTCCGCAATGAGCGTGGCCGGCGAGCACGAGGCGGGCTCGGTTGAGCCCTTGCACTTGCTGGGCGCCCTGCTCGATGCGGGCGAGAACAATATCAAGTCCATCATCACCCGCATCGGCGCCGACCCCGCTGCCCTGGCCAACGAGGTCAAGGCGAAGCTCGATGCCCAACCCCGCGTTCAGGGCGGCGGCTTCATGGGAATGGCCATGCCCTCGCAGCAGTTCATGAACGTCTTCGACAAGGCGGTCAAGATCGCCGAGAAGCTGGGCGACCAGTACGCCACGACCGAGCATCTGCTCATCGCTCTTTCCGAGGACAAGGGCGATGCGGGCAAGCTGATGGCGCAGCATGGCATCACGCGCGCCAACATCGAGGAAGCCTACGAGGAACTGCGCGGCGACACCCGCGTAACCGATCAGCAGTCCAAGACCGAGTTCGAGGTTTTGTCCCAGTACGGCATCAACCTGACCGCCCAGGCGCGCGAAGGCAAGCTCGACCCGGTTATCGGCCGCTCCGAGGAAATCCGCCGCACCATCCAGGTGCTTTCCCGCCGTACCAAGAACAACCCCGTGCTCATCGGCGAGCCCGGTACCGGTAAAACCGCCATCGTCGAGGGCTTGGCTCAGCGTATCGTCGCCGGCGACGTACCCTCGAGCTTGCGCGATCGTGAGCTCATATCACTCGATTTGTCGAGCATGCTGGCAGGCGCCAAGTACCGTGGCGAGTTCGAGGATCGCCTGAAGGCGGTACTGCGCGAGGTCAAAGAGTCCGACGGGCAGATTATCCTCTTCATCGACGAGCTGCATACCATCGTCGGCGCAGGTTCTTCGGGCGACAGCTCGATGGACGCCGGCAACATGCTCAAGCCCGCGCTTGCCCGCGGCGAGCTTCATGCCATCGGCGCCACCACTTTGGACGAATACCGCAAGTACATTGAGAAGGACGCTGCCCTTGAGCGTCGTTTCCAGCCTGTGCTCGTCGACGAGCCGAGTGTGGCCGAAACCATCGCGATCCTGCGCGGCTTGAAGGAAAAGTACGAGATCCATCATGGCGTGCGCATCAAGGATGCCGCCCTGGTGGCCGCAGCCGAGCTTTCCAACCGCTACATCTCCGACAGGTTCCTGCCCGACAAGGCAATCGACCTGATGGACGAGGCCGCAAGCCGCCTGCGCATCGAGATCGACTCGATGCCCGAGGAGGTGGACCTTGCCGAGCGCAAGCTGACTCAGATGCAAATCGAGGAGCAGGCGCTTATGAAGGAAGACGACGCTGCCTCGGCCGAGCGCCTGGAGGAGCTGCGCCGTGAAATGGCCGATGCCCGCGAGAAGCTTGATTCCCAGAAGGCCGCCTGGAAGAACGAGAAGGACGTGATCGTCAACGTTCAGAACCTCAAGTCCGAGCTTGAAAGCGCTCAGCACGAGGAAGAGCAGGCAACGCGCGAGGGCAACCTCGGCCGAGCCGGCGAGCTGCGTTTCGGCACCATCCCCGAGTTGAAGGCGAAGATCGCCGAGGCCGAGGCCGTGCTCGAGGCGCGCGATGACGACAGCAGCCTTTTGAAGGAAGAGGTTGGCGAAGAGGAAATCGCCGAGGTTGTGAGCGCTTGGACCGGTATTCCCGTCACCAAGATGATGCAGGGCGAGATGGCCAAGCTCGTCGACCTTGAGGCAAAGCTTCATGAGCGCGTGATCGGCCAGGACAAGGCCGTCAGCGCCGTGTCCGATGCGATCCGCCGCAGCCGTGCGGGCTTGGCCGACCCCGAAAAGCCCATCGGCAGCTTCCTGTTCCTGGGCCCCACCGGCGTCGGTAAGACGGAGCTCGCGAAAGCTTTGGCGGAGTACCTGTTCGACACCGAGCGCAACATGGTGCGCATCGATATGTCCGAGTACATGGAGAAGTTCAGCGTGCAGCGCTTGATCGGTGCTCCTCCGGGATACGTGGGTTACGACGAGGGCGGCCAGCTCACCGAAGCGGTTCGCCGTCATCCGTACTGCGTCGTTCTGCTCGACGAGATCGAGAAGGCTCACCCGGATGTCTTCAACATCTTGCTGCAGGTGCTTGACGATGGTCGCCTGACCGACGGCCAAGGTCGTGTGGTGAGCTTCAAGAACTCCATCATCATCATGACCTCCAACGTCGGCTCCGAGAGCATTCGTGCTTTCGGTCAGGAGAAGGCCGCGCGCGCCAAGAGCCTGGGCAAGAGCATCGATGACATGATGCAGGGCGATTTGGACTCCATGGCCGAGGCGATGGCCGAGCTTACCACCAAGGTGAACGACTCGTTGCGCAACACCTTCCGCCCGGAGTTCCTGAACCGCATCGACGACATCATCACTTTCGATTCTTTGTCGATCATGGACGTCGAGCCCATCGTCGATTTGCAGCTTAAGGAGGTTTCCGAGCGTCTGGCTCATCGCAAGATCGAGCTTATCGTCAGCCCCGCCGCCCGCGAGAGCTTGGCCATCGACGGCTACGACCCGGTGTTCGGTGCACGTCCTTTGAAGCGCCTGATCCAGCGCCAGGTTGTCGATCGCGTTGCTACCGCGATGATCCAAGGCGAGGTTCTGGCCGGCTCCAAGGTGATAGTCGACCTCGATGGCGACGGGCATTACACCGTCGACATTCAGCAGCCCACCCCCGAGCTCGCTTCCGGTGCAAGCAATTAATAGGGGCGTAAAGCCTCGTCGATGAACAGCGGATTTTACGAGTCCGTTTGCGAAATGGCAGCGGCCGTCCTAAGGGGCGGCCGCTTTTGCAGCTCCTGTGCGAAGAGAAGCTCGTGCAGGAGCCGTGCTATGTACTAGGGCGGGCGATGTACTAGAATTGGCTGCATGAAATTGCCTGAAATCAAAAAGGACCAGACGAAAGTCTCGTTGGCGGGCGTCGGCGCATTGCTGACGTCCATCATTTCCTTTGTGATCGTGCTGTACGTGGTCACCATTTTGGTGAAGCTTGCCGCCACCTTCTGGGGATAGCGAATGTGGCAGCGTTTTAGTTTCGACGACATTCTTACCATCGGGCATTACCTGGGCGTTCTGACCTCGGTGTTCGCCTTCGCCTTCCTGGCGCCCCTTCTTACGGCACTTGTATGCCAGGAGTGGGAGCCCTTCCTTCGCTACGCCATGTCGGCGGGCATCGCGCTCACCTTCGGTACTTTGCTGCGCTTGTTGCGCGTGAACCCTGGCCGCCTGACTCATCAACAGGCCATGGCAGTCACAGGTTTCGCCTGGATGTTCCTGGCTCTTATCGCATCGGTGCCTTTGGCTTTTTCGGGGCATTACGCCACCTATCTGGATGCCCTGTTCGAGGGCGTTTCGGGTTTGACCACCACCGGCGCCTCGCTTGTGATCGATTTGGACCATATGGCCTATGCCGACAACATGTGGCGCTTCGTTTTGCATTTCCTTGGCGGCTTGGGTTTGATCGTCGTCGCCTTGGCCTTGGGGTTGATGGGCTCGTCGATGTCGGGCCTGTACTCTTCCGAGGGCCGCAGCGACCACGTGCTTCCCAACATCGTCACCACCACGCGCCTCATCGGCGGCATCTCGCTCGTGCTCATTGCGGTGGCAACCTTGTTGCTATCCGTCTTCTGCCTGGTCTCGGGCATGGAGCCCCTGCGCGCCGTGTTCAACTCGTTTTGGATTGCGATTTCGGGCTTCATGACGGCCGGCTTCGCCCCGACGAGCCAGTCGATTTCCTACTACCATTCCTATCCTTTGGAAATGGTCTGCATGGTTTTGATGATTCTGGGCTCGATCAGCTTCGCACTGCTGGTTGAGGTGTGGAAGGGTCGCACCTTCAACTTCTTCAAGGACCTTGAGATTCGCGTTGGCGTGATCTGGCTTCTGGTTGCCACGGCGGTGTTCATGGCCTCCTTGGCGGTCTCGGATACCTTCCCCGACCTGCCCGAGCTTTTGCGTCGCGGCGTGTTCATGGTTATCTCGGCTATGTCCACCACGGGCTTCGAGGTAGTGACGAGCAACCAGCTGACCACTAGCTTCTCGTCGGGCGCCCTTTTGATTTTGATTTTGCTTATGGCCATCGGCGGTTCGAGCGGATCGACCGCCGGCGGCATGAAGCTCATGCGTGTGGGCATCGTGGTGAAGTCCCTTGCCTCCACGGTCAAGGAAACGCTCGCTCCGGAAAACGCCCGCGTGTCGGTTGTGTACCACCATCTTGGCAGGCATGTTCTGTCGACCGATCTTGCGCGTTCGGCCATGACCGTTTCAACCCTGTTCGTGGTTGCCTTCGTCATCGGCGCGCTTGCCGGCGTCGCCTACGGCTACGATGCCATTTCGGCAATCTTCGATTCGGTTTCCATGGCCTCGAACGGCGGTTTGACCGCCGGCGTGATCAGCACGGGCATGCCCGCGCCCCTGGAAGCCCTCTACATTCTTGAGATGTGGGCAGGGCGTTTGGAATACGTGACGCTGATCGCGCTGATCGTCAAAATCGTGATGTCGGTGGTCCCCCGTCGTAAGGGCGCGAATTAATGGGCGCCCAGGTTAAGAACATGAGGAAGTTCGTTCTGTGCTTTGCGCTTGCGTTCGTTCTATGTGCGAGTATGTATGCTCAGGCCCTGGCCGACGAGCCCGAGACTTCTTCGGACAACACGGTCAACACCAACCAGCTGCCCGACAGCTCCTTTTTGTACGATGTACCTATATCCGAGCTGACCACGGCCGATTCCTTTCACGATAACCAGACCGTTCAGGTGAAGGGCGAGGTCGTGGGCGACCTGATAGCCGACGAAGGATCCTCCTCCTATTGCTGGGTGAGCTTGCAGGAACTCGATGCGCAAGACCCGTCTGTTGTTTCAATTCATATGACGCGTGAGCTGGCCAACCAGATCGATTCCTATGGTCACTATGGCCAACAAGGAACAACTCTGCAGGTCATGGGCACCTTCCATCTTGCTTGCGGCGACCATCAAGGCTTGTCCGACATTCATGCCGAAACGGTTTCCGTCGTTGCCAGCGGCAAGGCCGTCGATATCGAGCCGAACTCGATGCTCTTCACCTTGGCCTGGATGTTTCCCTTGATCGGGTTGCTGTTGGTTTTGCATTACCGCCATCGTAACGAGCAGGAGCGTTGATGCGAGGACGTGTGGTTAAACTCGATCGCGGCTATCCTCTGGTACGCCTTGAGGATGGAGCCGAGGTGCGCTGCGAGCACGCCGTTGCCTTGGTGAAGACCAAGGAACACCGTGCGGTGATCGGTGACGTGGTGGAAATCGAGCTGCCGGAAGGCCACGACAAGGGTCGCATCATCGAGGTGCTTCCTCGTCGTACGAGCTTCGTTCGCAAGGACCCGACCGAGCGTGCCCTGCCGCAAACCCTTGCCGCTAATTTCGATTTAGTGCTGGTTGCTCAGCCCTTCGACCAGGTGAACACTCGTCGCCTGGAGCGCGAGCTGGTGCTTGCGCACGAGACGGGTGCCGAGGTCGTGGTCGTTTTGACCAAGGCCGACCTTTTAACCGACGAGAACCAGGCCAAAGCCGTGCTCAAGAGCATCGAGGGCTTTGTTGGCAACGATAAGGTCATGGTCCTATCAGGCGAGGATCGCGCATCGATCGATGCGGTGGCCGATCTTATCGCCGACGGGGACAAAGTGGCTATTCTGGTCGGCCGCAGCGGCGTGGGCAAATCGACCCTGGTCAACATGCTGGTTGGCTACGAGTTGCAGAAAACCACCGAGGTGCGTGAGGACGGCAAGGGCCGCCACACCACTGTTTCACGTGAAATCATCAAGCTCCCCCGTGGCGGTTACATCGTCGACATGCCCGGCGTGCGCGGGCTTGGTTTATGGGATGCCGAGGAAGGCATCGGAGCTGCGTTCTCGGATGTCGAGGAATTGGCGGCATCGTGCAAGTTCCGCGATTGCAGCCACACCAATGAGCCAGGCTGCGCTGTTCAAGCGGCGGTGGCCGACGGCTCCCTGGCAACGCATCGCCTGGAGAGCTATCTGCGTTTGAAGGACGAAAGCGCCGAGGTTCGCCGCCGTCGTACCGAGGCCGAGCGCATCCGCACGCGTCGCGGGCATCCGCGTCGCCGCCGCTAGCTTCTTTTCCTTAGGAATCTTCCTTAAATCTAATTCCCAGTAAATTACTATGATATAGTTCAGCATAGACTGCATAGGCTGCCTGAGGTGTGCGCCTGCCGCCTTGGCCTGACCGCACATCAGGCAAAGGCAGCCTTCAAAACATACTGGAATTACGAGGAAGAGGAGTGATTCCCATGGCCAAGGCCATCCTTGAAACCAAGGGCTTGACTATCGCCGCGGACGAAACCCCGCTGCTGCATGAGATCGATCTGACCATCGATGAGGGAACGACCCATGTCCTGATGGGCCCCAACGGTGCGGGCAAGTCCACGCTCGGTTCCGCCTTGATGGGAAATCCCGAGTACACTGCCACCGCCGGCAGCATCATCTTCGACGGTCAGGACATCACCGAGCTCTCGCCCGACAAGCGCTCCGCGGCCGGCTTGTTCATGAGCTTCCAGGCTCCCGTCGAGGTGCCGGGTGTGCCTCTGTTCACCTTCCTGCGCGCCATCGTCGCGCAGCGCCCCGACCTTAAGCTTCGCGGTCCCAAGCTGAAAAAGCGCATCACCGAGATCATGGCGCAGCTCGACATGGACCCGAGCTACCTTGATCGCGAGCTCAACGTGGGCTTTTCCGGCGGCGAGAAGAAGAAGGTCGAGATGCTGCAGCTTCTTTTGCTGCAGCCCAAGCTCGCCATCTTGGACGAGACGGATTCCGGTCTCGACGTCGACGCGCTCGACACCGTTTCGCGCGCCATTCGCATCTATCAGGAGGAGATGAACGGCTCTCTCCTGATGATCACGCACAACACCCGCATCCTTGAGCACTTGGATGTCGACCAGGTGCACGTTTTGGTGCGCGGTCGTTTGGTTGACGCCGGTTGCGCCTCCCTCATCAACGAGATCAACGACCACGGCTTCGAGCGCTATGTTGGTCAGGCCGGCTCCGGTGCCGCTTCCGTTGCTGCAGCTCAGGCCAAGGCCGCCGCAGCCAAGGAAGAGCCCCAGTTCGACGCCGCGCTGGCGATCGAGAACATGGAGGCCGCCCTTGCCGAGGCCGATGCCAAGGCAGGCGAGTGAAGATGACGTCGCGATCCAATGTCGCCGACGTCGATCGTTCCCGCTACGACTTCATCAAAAGCGAGGCTCATAGCGAACGATTGAGCGCCGGCTTGACCCCCGAGATCATCAGGGAAATCTCCGCGCGCAAGGACGAGCCCGAATGGATGCTCGACCTGCGCTTGAAGTGTTTGGATATCTACCATCGCACGCCCGTACCCAACTGGGGTCCGGCGCTCGATGGCCTTGATATCGAGAACATCGTCACCTACGTCAAGCCCGAGGGCGAGCAGAAATCCGACTGGGATTCCGTGCCCGAGGACATCAAGGACACCTTCGATCGCCTGGGTATCCCTCAGGCCGAGCGCGCCTACCTTGCCGGCGTGGGTGCCCAGTACGACTCCGAGCTGGTGTATCACAACATTCAGGATTCCGTTGCCGATCAGGGCATCGTCTACTCCGGTATCGAAGAGGCGATGAAGGATGGCTGGGAGGGCGTTATCCACGACCACTTCATGAAGCTGGTTCCGCCGACCGACCACAAGTTTGCCGCACTGCATGGCGCCGTGTGGTCGGGCGGTTCCTTCGTGTACGTGCCCGCCGGCGTGAAGCTCGACTTCCCCCTGCAAAGCTATTTCCGTCTTAACGCCAAGGGCGCCGGCCAGTTCGAGCACACCTTGATCATCGTCGAGGACGGAGCCGAGCTTCACTTCATCGAAGGATGCTCCGCCCCCAAGTACAACGTGGCCAACCTGCATGCGGGCTGCGTTGAGCTTTTCGTCGGCAACGATGCCAAGCTGCGTTACTCGACCATCGAGAACTGGTCGAAGAACATGTACAACCTGAACACCAAGCGCGCCACCGTAGGCGCCCGCGGCAGCATCGAATGGGTTTCGGGATCCTTTGGCAGCCACGTAGGCTGCCTGTACCCCATGAGCATCCTCGCCGGCGAGAAATCGACCAGCGAGTTCACGGGCATCACCTTTGCGGGTACCGGCCAAGACTTGGACACCGGCTGCAAGGTGGTGTGCGCCGCGCCTGAGACCAAGGCGGTGGTGAACACCAAGTCGATCTCCAAGGGCGGCGGCGTTTCGACCTTCCGCTCGTCGGTTTCCGTCACCGAGAAGGCCGAGAACGCGAGCGTGGCCGTTTCCTGCGCTTCTCTTATGCTCGACGACGAGTCCCGCTCCGACACGATTCCCGCCATGGACATTCGCAACCAAAATGTGAGCGTCGGCCACGAGGCCTCGATCGGCCGCATCGGCAACGACCTTATGTTCTATCTGATGAGCCGCGGCATTCCTGAAGAAGAAGCCTCGACCATGGTGGTCAACGGCTTTGCCAACCCGGTGTCCAAGGAGCTGCCGCTTGAGTACGCGGTCGAGATGAACAACCTGATCAAACTCGAGATGGAAGGGGCGATTGGCTAATGGCAACCGAAACTAACACCGCGCGCGCTGCCGCTTCCCTCGGCTCTATGAACGGCCTGCTTACCAGCACTTGGAACAGGCTTGAGGCCAACGGCACACCCTTTGAACTCGATCCGCTGCGCACGGCCAATCCTTTCGCTGTTGCGCTTGATTTGCCCGTGGACGTGATGGGTCACGATCAAGGCGCCTTCGACGACGCTTGGGCGCAGTTCGAGCAGCGTGCGCGCGACATATCCGCCCAGCGTGTGACCGTGCGCTCCACCGACGACGTGGATAAAGCGCGCTTCAACGAGTTCGCTGCTCAAGCGGCTGATGAGCTCGACGTCCCCGCCCGTAATGCGATTCCTCGCTCTGCGACGGATGCCGCCTTGGGCGACGAGGCCAGCGCGTTCTTGCGTGCTCGGGCAACCGCCCACTCCATCGTCGACGTTGCGGCCTACCACGAGGCCAGCGCGCCCGTCGTCATGCGCATCAAGGCGCAGGACGGTGCTTTCGCCGCAGGCAGCCTCGACGTTCATGTGCACGAAGGGGCACGGCTCAACCTGGTTTTGGAGGCCGACTCTCCTTCAGCGGGCACAGGCGCCGTTGGCATGGTGGTTCGCATCATCGCCGACGCGGGCTCGCGTGTGAACATCAAGCAACTCCAAACCTTAGGTTCCACCTGGGATTACTTTGAATCCATCGAAATCAAGACGGCCGATTCGGCGCGTGTGGACGTCGATCAGGTGTATCTTGGCGGCAAGAAGAGCTTCTTCGGCTTTGGCAATGCATTGCTTGGCCACAAGAGCACCTGCAACATCGCCACCCATTACCTGGGTGCCGGAAGCTCAGCCCTTGATTTCAATTACCTCATCAGGCAATTCGGCAAGCAATCCACGTCCAACCTCATCGCCAACGGCGTGCTCATCGGCTCGTCCGACAAGATCCTGCGCGGCACCATCGATCTGATCCATGGATGCAAGGGCGCGGTCGGCCACGAGCTGGAAACCGTTCTTCTTGCCAACAAGGATGTGCGCAACCGCACCATCCCCATCATCCTGTGCGATGACGACGATGTGCAGGGCACCCATGGCGCCACCATCGGCCACGTGCCGGAATCTCAGCGTCACTACCTGGCCTCGCGTGGTCTATCCGATGCGCAGATCGAGGCCCTGTTCACGCGTTCGCTTTTCGAGAAGGCCCTGATCGACGCCTTTGATGATGAGTCGTGCGCCGCGATCTCGCGTTTGGCCGAAACGAGCTTCGACTACGAACTGGGCGATGCGCCCGACGAACGCGACGAGGAATCCATTCAGGCCGCGATCGATGCCAAATTGGCAGCGGGCCTGGCCGCTGGCGCAGCTGCGCGATCGCAAGCGCAAGCTTCCGAAGGAGAGTAAGCATGGCAAATCCAAGCATGGATGAGGTTTTGGACATCAAAGCCAACCTTTTTAAGAATGATTTCCCCCTGCTGGTTAACGAGTCGGATCTGGCTTTTTTGGATAGCGCCGCCACCGCGCAGCGCCCCGCCTGCGTGCTCGACGCCCAGCGTAATTTCTACGAGACCATGAACTCGAACCCCCTGCGCGGCCTTTATCGCCTGAGCGTTGCCGCCACCCAGGCTATCGAGGATGCGCGCAAGGAAGTGGCCGCCTTCATCGGCGTCGACGATGCCGACGAGATCGTCTTCACGCGCAACGCCTCCGAGTCGCTCAACCTCTTGGCGGTAAGCTATGCCCCCTCGATCCTGGAGCCGGGCGACGAGGTGGTCATCTCCATCATGGAGCACCATTCCAATCTCATTCCTTGGCAGCAGGCTTGCGCGCGTACGGGTGCCAAGCTGGTGTATCTGCGCCCTGATGAAGAGGGCCTTATCGCCGAGGCCGAAATGGATGCGAAGATCGGCCCCAAGACCAAGATCGTCTCCTGCACGCATGTGTCCAACGTGCTCGGTGTGCGCAACCCCATCGAGCTTTTGACCAAGAAGGCTCATGCCCAGGGCGCGCTCATGTTCGTCGACGGCGCGCAGTCGGTGCCCCACATCCCCGTGGACGTGAAGGAGCTTGGCTGCGATGCCTTGGCCTTCAGCGGCCATAAAGTCTTCGGCCCGATGGGCGTCGGCGTTCTGTGGGCCAAGCGCGAGCTTTTGGAGGCAATGGATCCGCTCTACACCGGCGGCGAGATGATCGACAACGTCACCGAGACCACGGCAACCTGGGCTCCCATTCCCATGAAGTTCGAAACGGGCACTCAGGATGCGGCCGGCATTGCCGGCCTGGGCGCCGCCATTCGTTACGTGAAGGGCATCGGGCTCGATAAGCTTGAGGCTCGCGAGGCCGCGCTCACCTCCGAGTGCGTTCGCCGCCTTACCGCGCTTGATTACGTGGACATCATCGGCCCGAGCGACCCGGCGGCTCATATCGGCGTCGTTTCCTTCAACATCAAGGGCATTCATCCGCACGATGTTTCGTCCATCATGGACACCGCCGATGTGGCTATTCGCGCAGGTCATCATTGCGCTCAGCCCTTGCTTGCCTGGATGGGCGTCGAAAACGGCAGCTGCTGCAGGGCGAGCCTGGCATTTTACAACGACGAATCCGACATCGATCGTCTGATCGAAGCGGTGCAACTGGTTTGGAGGATTTTCCATGGGGCTTGAGAGCATCTACCAGGGTGCGTTGATGGAGCACAACTCTTATCCCACCTGTAAATACCCACTTGACGAGGCAACTCATGTTCACGAAGGCGTAAACCCTTCGTGCGGCGACGACATCGTTTTGTCACTCATCGTCGAGGACGGCGTGATCGTTGAGGCCGCCTTCCAGGGAAGCGGCTGCGCGATCTCGCAGGCATCGGCCGATATTATGGCCGAGCTGGTTACCGATAAGACGGTTGAGGAAGCTGAGGCCCTGGCCGAGACCTTCCTTGCCATGATCCGTGGCGAAAAGCTCACCGACGAGCAGAAGGCTTCGTTGGGCGAGGCGGCCGAGCTTGAGGGGATTTCCCGCATGCCCGCACGCGTGAAGTGCGCCCAGCTTGGTTGGCGCACGCTCAAGCAGATCATCGATGATGATGGCGATGGCTCGGGCAAGGTTGATTTCGAGGCGCTTGACGGCGAGGATCCCGAGGCTGCCAAGGCCGAGGCCGCTGCCGTGCGCGCTCAGGGCATCGAGTAGGTTTTCACGATGATGATCACGACAAAAGGCCGCTATGCCTTGCGTTTGATGATTGATGTTGGCTGCCTGCCCGAAGGTGAGCGCACGAGCTTGCGCGCGGTGTCCGAACGCACGGGCATCAGCGTGAAGTATCTGGAGCAGCTTGCCAAAACGATGGTTGCGCAGGACTTCTTGGTTTCCGCCCGCGGTGCCCGCGGTGGTTATTCTTTGGCACAGAGTGCCTCTGAGATATCCGCAGGCGACATCCTGCGCGCGGCCGAAGGATCCTATGCTCCGGTGGAATGCCTGGAAGACGGCGCGCCTTTGTGCCCCCTGCACGACGATTGCGCGACCGTGGGCTTTTGGGCGGGGCTTGAAAAAGCCATCGACGAGTACGTGAACAGCGTTACCTTGGGCAATCTTGTTGCTCAGCAGCGCATGAGCCATACCATTTCCGGCGACAAGTTTGCCCAGCAGGTCGAGGCGCGTTTGGCCAATTGCTAGCACGTGGACCCGAAGGTCAAGCGTGCAGGGCATAAGGCCCTTGCCTGCCTAAGCTGTCCATCAGCCCATATTCCTTATACGCAATGAAAAGGCGACCCCGTGAACAACGAGGTCGCCTTTCGTTTCTCCAAGATGCCAAGCGTTGGCCTAGGTTTAGCCGCCGAAGGCGTCGCCCAACTTTCCGGACTTGGTGCTGAACACGCGCACAAGCGTGTAGGGATCGGAATTGTCGCTCGGCGTGATCTTGGCCATGCTCACGATCTTCTTGCAGGTGCCCGTGCTTACCAGATATTCGCCCCAGTCGTCGGTATCGGAGGGCACCGAGATGCTGAAGTAGCGCTTCTTGGCGAAATGGATGCCGGCGATGCCGCGCGTGCTCTTGACGCAGAACCAGTCGCCGCACCAGCAGGGGTCGGCGCTGGGGGTGCGCCCATAGCGCAGCCAGCTGGGAAGATTGTCGTAGTTGTAGGGCTCGGCCTTTCGCATGGGGGTGTAGGTTCCCAGGTTGGCGATGCCGCCGCCGTAGCTGTAGGTGTCGGTGAAGCCGAAGCTGAAGCCGCTGCGACCGTAAGATGCCTGGTCGGGCGACATGCTGGAGGGCAAAACCATCGTATCGGCCACCTGGCCGCTTGAAGCGTCGAGCAGGGTGAGCTGATAGTAGGTGCCCGTGCTTTCTGCGCGCGGCGTCACGACGACACCTTCGCTGACGCACGAGATACGTGTGGCGAAGGCGCGTTTGCTCGTGATGAGCTCCTCGTAATCCTTGCTGCCGAAGCTTGCACTTCGCACCACACTCGCAGACGAGGCCTCATCGCCGTCGGTATTGGGGTTGACCTGCCAAAACGCACGTTTTCCGTTGGCCGCGATCGAAGGGGTGAGCCAGTTGGAGTCGCCTTCGTCCACCTTTTTGGCCTTACCCAGGCTTGAGCCGTCGAAGCTCGCGGTGTAAATGCGCCAGGAGCTTTCGTAGGTGTTGGCCTCGGTCCAGATGAGGCCGCCCGTGCCCAGACGTGCGTCCATGATCTCGAAGCCGTCCTTGGCGCCGCGCGCCTTCTTCACCAGGCTCTTGGTTTTGCCTGACGAAAGGCTCATGGCCTTGATGGTGTTGAGCGGGGACGAGGTGTCGCCGGGCACCAGCAGGCAGGCGTAATCGTCGTTGTCGGCGAACACCAAGGTGCCGAAGGGGAGGTGGTAGCTTGCTTCGGCGGTCACGTAGTTTTTGGCTTTGACCTGCTTCAGGTCGTCGACGCCCGTGATGGCATCTTCGGCTACCGAGATGTAATCGGCGGTGCCGGAGCTGCCCTCGAAGGCATCGATCGCCATGGATATGCCGCCGCCGGCAAGGGCCACGCCGCCTAAGGCTGCCGCGCCCGCAACGACCTTGCGGCGGGTAAGAAGGACCCCGTTGGAGCCTGCGCCGCCTTCGATGTTGAGCTCGCCGGGGTCGGAGTTGCCCGCTCTTTGCGAGGTGAAGTTGGGGATGGAGCCTTGCGTTCCTTGGTAGGAGGTCGAAAAGCCGCCTTGCGGGTTTTCGCCGGCAAACGAGCCGATAACTCCGTTAAGGCCGTCCGCGATGCCGTCGAGCACCTTGGTTACCGGGTTGCCGCCTGTGCGAGCCTGCCCACGACCGGCACCGATGCCGCCGATGGCGTTGGCGCTGTGCTTGGGCGCCGACCTGCGAGCTGCGGGAATCGCGCTCTTGGTTGGACGATTGGCAGCCGGTCTTCCGCCAGCAGCTCGTCCGCCGCCCGCACCTCCACCGACGGGGCGGTTGTTGGACGGACGAGCCGAGGGAGCCTTTCGTCCGCGGGGCGTACCCGTGCGCTTGCCGGCAGCCGATGACGTGCGCGTCGTGGGGCTTTTGCGGCGAGTCGTATGGTCGGTGCGCTTGGTGGGCACGGCGGGTCCTTTCGGTTCGAATCTATGCATTCTTTATGGGAAATACGAGAAAACATTGTGGCATCAATAATCCCTTTAAAAGAGATTTAAGCCAAATTGCTACAATATTCTCAAACACGTCCGCAATGCGGTGAATCGCATTGTCTAGGGGGTCGGCATCTGGGCATTCAGCAGGTAAAGCGCGTTTCAGGCAAGCAAGCAAGATCGTATGCCGGCTAGGTGCCAAGCCCCGCGCACGTTGCGTAAAAGGAGAGAGATCATGAACAACGCAGAAACCCCTCGCATTCTTCTTGTTGAGGATGAAAAGGCCATCCGCGATGCCGTGGCCGCCTACCTCGAGCGCGAGGGATATTGGCTCACCTTGGCCGCCGATGGTCAGGAGGCCCTTGAAGAATTTTCCAAGCACCATTTCGACCTGGTGATCCTCGACTTGATGCTTCCCCGCGTTCCCGGCGAGCGTGTTTGCCGCGCCATTCGCGATAGCTCGGATTGCCCCATCATCATGCTTACCGCCAAGGGTGAGGTCGAAGATCGCATCATCGGCCTTGAGCTTGGTGCCGACGACTACCTGGTCAAGCCCTTCAGCCCGCGCGAGCTCGTCGCCCGCGTGCGCGCCCTTCTTCGCCGCACCAGTTCCGGCGAGCTGCAGCGCGAGGTTCTGGAGTTCGGCGACCTGGTTATCGACATGTCCGGCCACAAGGTGCTCGTCAAGGGCAAGGAAGTCGACCTTACGGCTTCTGAGTTCAAGCTTCTCACCACGCTTTGCCGCTATCCCGGCCGTGTGTACAGCCGTATGGAGCTTGTCGAGAAGGTCCTGGGCTACGACTTCGAGGGTTACGAGCGCACCATCGACTCCCACGTCAAGAACCTGCGCGCCAAGCTCGGCGACAACCCTCGCAACCCAACCTGGCTGCACACCGTCCATGGTGTCGGCTATCGTTTCGAGGACCCCACCAAGAACGGCGACTAAGCCGGAGCTTCTTCGCTTGCCGGGCAAGCGCTTCCTTTAAAAGGAGGCTTTGGCCCAGCGCATGATATTCGTACGAACCCGGGCGGCCCCGACACCTTGCGTGTTGCGCCGCCCGGTACGTTTTGTTGAAAGGTCGGCTGATGGCTAACGAGCCTCTAATCGATACCACCGAGGGCTTGGACCCCGAAACCGGCCAACCTCGCACCCGCCGCAAGCCCGGTTCCTACACCAAGCGCGTTATGGCGGCCTTCTTCGCCATCGCCTGCATGACCGTCTTGGTGATTACCGTGGTGCTGTACCTGGTTTGGAACACCCACTTCAGCGATTACACCCATGAGAACATGCAGAAGGTGGCCAATTCGTTGTCCGAGTCCATCGGTTACTCCTACGAAGGCAAGGATGCCGACGGCGAAGAGGAATGGTCGATGGAAGTTTTGTCCTCGGTCAAGGTGGCAAGTGATCTGTTCGACACCTGGAACATCCGGGTGGAAAACAGCAAGGGCATGGTCGTCTACGACAACGACAAAAGCTCGTCGAAGTCCTTGCTCGGGCCTCAGAAGGCCGGTGCCGACGTTGCCTCCTCGGCCATTTATTCTGATGGCAAGCAGGTGGGCACGGTCTATGTCCGCGTTTTCGGTTCGTCCGATTTGTCCAGCTCGCTCGATCGCGAGTTCCAGCTTCGTTCCTATCAGGCTATTTTGCTTGCCGGCCTGGTGGCCTTGGTCGTGGCCTTGGTTGGTGGATTCTTCTTCAGCCGCGCGCTGGTGAGGCCCATCAACGAAATCACCCATGCGGTAAACCGCATCAAGGACGGCGATTACTCGGCGCGTTCGGGCCTAACCGGTAACGATGAGATTTCGCGTTTGGGCGAGACCTTCGACCGCA
>CAVBOO010000005.1:0-16321 GCA_963597045.1 bacterium
GGGTCGTTGTGATCGTGGCCGCAGTCGCACTCGTCGTCGCCGTGGCTATGCTCTGCCAGCGACCAGTCGAGGCCCGCCTTCTTGCTTGCCTCCTCGTCGTCGAAGAGCAGGCTCAATGCCGCAGGCGTGTACTTGGCGCCGCCCACGATGGCCAACAGCTCAAACAGATGGAAGGCGGCGTCGCCCAAGGGCAAAACCATTTCCTCGTTTTCCACGGCAGTAAGGGCAACCGCAAGCTCGGCCATCATGATGCCCAAGGTGTAGGAACCCTCGAACTCGCCGGCGTTCAAAGCCTCGATGAAGGAAACCTGCGCAGGCGAAACCAGCCCGGCCTCTTCCATGGTGTTCAGGTAGGCCTCGGCATCGAAGTCGGCCTTGGAGGCGCGCACGCTTGCCAGCGCCTCGACGATGCCCATCAAGCCAGTGGCCGCCTGCAGGGTATGCACCACCTTGGCGGTTTGAGCCGCGCCGATGGCACCCGTGAACTCGACGATGCGGGCGATGGCCGAAAGCTGGCCTTCAACTTGCTTGTAAGCCTCTTTCTCGCCGGCGGCGAACACAAGCAGGTTGCCGGGCGTGCCGAAGGCATCTTCAACCGTGACGTCGCGCACGGACACCGGCGCCTCGACGAACTTGCACTCGTATACCGAGCACAGCTGGTAAATCTCGCGCGAGAAGCTGGGGCTTGCAGGACTCAGGTCGACGAACAGGGTGTCCTCGGCCACCTGCTGAACCAGGCCGTCGTCGCCGAAGTACAAATCTTCCAGGCCCGACTGGGTGGGATGGTAGGTGAACACCACGCCCGCACTGGCAAGGTCGGCGGCAGCCGTAAAGCCCGCGCGCGCCAGCGAGGCGCTGATGCCCTCGCCCACTTGGGTGTCGCCCACGAACGCGAAATTCTGATTGTCAGACATATGAATACCCTTTCAGGATGAAAACGATTTTGGAACACATGGCGCAAACCGGGGAAACACCCGCAGCCACGTCCGGCCGTTGATGCGCGCCGCCACGGATGGCCGATGCGCCGGGCGACGCCGACCGCGTTAAACGCGCCCGGCACGCCAAGCGCGCGCCGGCGACGCCGCGGTTAGTTGCCCTTGACGCGATTGGCAATACGGTCGGAAACCGAGACGGCCTTACGGCGATCGTCGCCCCAATACACCACGGCCACCATGCCGGGGCCCACGTGGCTGCCGATCACCGGCCCGATAGAGGACTCCAGGGGCATGGCGCTTGCGTCCTCTTTCAAAATCAGCTCGCGCAGGCGCTGCATGTCTTTCTCACAGTCGGCGTTGCCCAAAAGCACCGTGCGCGTTTCGGAGGCCTTGTCGCAGCCCTTAACATAGCGCTCGGCCAGGGCTTTAAGGCCCTTCTTCCTGCCACGCGCAACACCCACCATGGAAAGCTTGCCGTCCAAATCGAAGGCAAGAAGAACCTTCACGTCGAGTTTGCTGCCCGCAAAGGCAACCGACGCAGGGATGCGCCCGCCGTGCTGCAGGGCCTTAAGGTCGTCCACCATGAAACCGCAGTTGACGAACCACTGAGCCTCCCTTGCCCAGGCAGCAAGCTCCAAGGCGGTCAGTCCGCGCTCGCGCTGGCGCAGCGCCTCGAAAACCAGAAAGCCCTCGGCGATGGAGGCCAGATGGGTATCCACCAGCTCCAGCTCAAGGCTGGGATCGGCTTCTTTAGCCTGCCCCACCAGCATGTCGATGGTGCCGAAAGTGCCCGAAAGCCCGCTGGAAAACGAGAGCCACACGCAGGGCTTTTCCTGCTCCTTGGCCCAATCGATGGCGGACTGCAGATGAGGCATGGGGATCTGCGCGGTCGAGGGCATGTTGCCTTCGCGCATGCCGTCGTAAAATTCCTTGGGCGTGATGGACTGATACAGGTCGTCCATATGCTCGCCCGCCTCGTCAATATAGGGGAACTGCAGCAAATACACACCCTCTTTATCAAGGATGCTTGCGGGCAGGTCGCAGCAGGAATCAACGATAAGGTTGCATTGCGTCGTCATATCTTCACTCCAATGCTAGTCGAAGCAAACCAAGCTCGACGCGTCGAAGCTCAGCTTGCCCTCAAGAGGTTTGTTGCACTGATAGCAGAATCCAACAGCCGGCCCTACGTGCGCGCCCACCACGGGGCTCACCGGGCACACGCGCACCGTTCGCCCGAGCAGGGGCTCGATGGTGTCGCGCGCCCACGCGCGGGCAAGCGTCGAATCACCGATGTAGTGTACGGCGATATCCTTCAGGCCACCGCGCTCGGCGATGTCTTTCTGCAGAATTTCCACCATGCGCTTCAAGGCCTTTTTGTGCGTACGCACCGTTGCCATGGGGCGCGGGACGCCGTCGGTCACGGTAAGGACCGGGCAAATGCGCAGCACCGATCCGATAAGAGCCGCGGCGTTGCCGATGCGACCGCCCTTTTGCAAAAAGGTCAGACTCTCGGGGCTGAAGATGAAGCGCGAGCTCATGATGCCGTCGATCACGGCCTGGGCGGCGTCGTGCAGACTTTTGCCAGCTTTGACCGCGCGCGCACCCTCGATAACGGGGAAAGCTTCGTCGAAGCCGCAGGAGCGCGAATCGATCATGGCGTACCTGAAATCCTGATGACGCTCCTTCACCGAGCGCGCCGCACGCAAAATGCCCTCGTAGGCACCCGAAAGCCCGGTAGAAATCCAAACGCCCAGCACTTCCTCGCCCTTGATGGCACATTCCTCAAACAGCTGCTCAAGATGCGCAGGCGATGGCTGGCTTGATTTGGGAGGATTGCCCGCCATGTTGGCGATGTCTTTGTAAAAATCGTCTACGTCCATTGTGGTTTCCTCGTACTCCTTGCCGTCGTAGCGCAGGTACAGCGAAACCACCTCAACGTCCAAGGATTCGATGAGATCGGGGGGCAAGGAGGTAACCGAATCGGTCATAACCTTGATCATCGCGCGTCATCTCCTAAAAAGGCTTCAAGCAAAAACATGCGCAGCCCATCTTGGGACTGCGCTTGCGCATGTCACATACAGTTATATGAATTGTACGTGAAAACCAAGTGTTTGACGGGCCAAGTTGCAACGAAGGCGAAGCTGCGCTAGAGCGAACCCGAAAAAGTTCGGGGCCGGTACGCTGAGGAGGACATGGAAGCCGGTCTCATGCCGCGGTTCGTCGCGTTCGGGCGCGGCGCGTTCGGGGCGGGCGGTGCACTCGGACATGCCTCGCTCGGGCACGCCGCAGCCAACGGCAGAACCCAGGCCAAGACAAAGAATCGCCCCTGCGGGCGCTCCTTAAATGAAAACTTTAGTCGTCCAGACCGCGCTGCTTGGCTGCCAGGTCGCGACGACGCTTGAAGAGGCTGCGCTCCAAGCCAACCGGATACGAATGCGGGTTGATCAGGCGCTTCTGCGAATCGTCGAGCAACCAAAGCTGCTCGTGGGCACGCGCCTGGGCGAGCATCGCACTCCTCCACTCGGGCTCCAGCACCACCTTGCCCGCACGGCTCAAAGGCGAAAGAAGCGTGATGAAGTTCATCCCCGAAAGATCCTTGCGGCGCAGGCTGTCGGCCGGATCGACGATCTGCTCCTGATCAACGGGATGATTGATGTCGAAGACCATGTCGCCTGCAACCTTACCGTCCGCGTTGAAGTAACGACGAACGTCCAGAACGCCGGGGAAGGTGAGCTTGCCCACGCTGCCGGTGACCTTAAGGCAATCCTGCCAGGTGCCGTCGGGCAGCTGCTTTGCGCCGAGCTTGTACACGGCGCCCAGGGAAGGCTGGTCGAAGGCAGTGGCAAGCTTGGTGCCAATACCCCAGCTGTTAACCGGTGCGCCCGCGTCGCGGATGGATTTGACGGTGTATTCGTCAAGATCGTTGGACAAAACGATGCCTACCTCGGGCAATCCCGCCTCGTCGAGGGTCTTGCGCGCGCGCTTCGCCTCCCAGGCAAGGTCGCCCGAGTCGATGCGCACGGCCATGAGCTTTTCGCCGCGTTCGCGCATTTCGTAAGCCACTGTGATGGCGTTTTGCAGGCCCTGCTGAATGTCGTAGGTGTCGATGAGCAGGACGCAGTTGGTGGGGAACACGCGCGCGTACTCGCGGAAGGCATCCAGCTCGGAATCGAAGGACATCACCCAAGAGTGCGCGTGAGTGCCCGAAACGGGCAGGCCGTAGAGCTTGCCCGCAAGCACGTTGGAGGTGCTCGCGCAGCCGCCGACGATGGCGGCGCGGCTGGCCTTGTTGCCGCCGGACTCGCCTTGAGCGCGCCTTAGACCGAACTCGGCCACGGGCGTCTTTGCCTCCAGGCACACGCGCGCGGCCTTGGTGGCCACCAGGGTTTCAAAGCTCACCAGGTTAAGAAGAGCCGTTTCCAAAAGCTGGCATTGCATGATGGGGCCGACCACGCGGACCAAGGGGTCGTTAGGGAAAACCACCGTGCCCTCATGCACAGCGTCAACGTCGACGGAAAGCTCCATCTGGCCCAGGTACTCAAGGAAGGCAGGGTCGAAGAGCTTGCCACCGCCGGGCGCGTCGAGCCCGGCCAGATAGTCCAGGCTCTCGGCATCAAAGTGGAAGTTCTCCACCAGATCGGCCAGGGCATCCATGCCGCAGGCGATGGCGTAACCCCCCTTGAAGGGGTTCTGGCGAAAGTACATGTGGAAGCATGCACGCTCGTCGACCTTTCCGGCTCGCCAATAACCCTGCGCCATGGTGAGCTGGTACAGGTCGGTTAAAAGGGCGTACTCGTTAGCTTGCATTGCCATTACTTCCTTAAGTTGTCGGCGTTTTTCGGCGTTTTAGTTTTCTGTGTTGTTGGCGTTGTTGGAAGGTCGATTTTCCGAACCGCCGGAGCTGCGGCGGCGCGGACGACGATGTTCGCCGGATGCGCGGCGCGCTCCTTGCGGCTTGCCCGCCTGGCCGGAGCCTCCCTGCTTGGGAGCCTGGCCGGACGCAGTGGCCTTGCCCGCCTGATCGCCGCCCTTGGCCTGGCTCTGGGACCCTGAGCCCTGCACCTGTGCGGCGCCCTTCTTGTTGGAGCGGGAGCGGTTGCTGCGCCTACGGGAGCTCTTCGAGCGTGAGGAAGGCTTGCCCTGGGTTTCGCCTTCCGTCTTGCCGGCTGCGCTTGGTACGCTTGGGGTGCCCTCTGCGCCCGCTGCCTGAGCACGCTCGGACTTGCGAGCCTCGGCATTCCTTAGGCCGGAAGACTTCTGACCGGGGCGCACCCCGCCCTTGCGGGGCTTGCGCTCGCGCGTTTGCTCGGGTTTGCCGGCGGATGCGCCCTCAAGCTGCTCGGTGCTTGCGACAGCGGAATCGTCCGACGAACGACGGCGACGCTTGCGATGCGTGCTACGCTCGGGGCGTGTGGTGCCTTCGGCCTCGGCGCGGCCCGAACGGGAACGACGGCTCTTGGAGCTGGCCTCGACGCGATTCGCCTCGGCGTCGGTTCCGCGACGGCGCGGCTTACGCCCCGAAGTCTTGGCTTGAGAGCGGGAGGATTCCGCACCCTCCGACCTGCGGGACCTTGCGGGACGCTTGGGGTCGGCCAAGGTGTCCTCGCCGGTAAACGTGGTGGTCGAGCCCGAGAAAAGCGAGGAATCCAACTTGTCCAAGGGGCTCTCGGAGGTATAGCGCTCGTAAGTTTCCTCGGAAAGAACATGAGGGCGACGACCAGGCTCCGGCTCCTCGAACTCCTCCAGGGGAACGCGGATGGTCTTGCCGTCTTCCAGGCGCAGCGCGATGGTTTCGGTGGGCATGGACACGTCGGTGACCTTGGCAATGCCATCGGGCACATCGACCTTGGCGCCCAGCTTCGGAGCGCGGGAGTTGAATTCCTTGTAGGTTTCGAACTCGTAGCGCAAACAGCACATGAGCCTGCCGCAGCAACCCGAGATTTTCTGCGGGTTAAGGGAGAGCCCCTGCTCCTTGGCCATACGAATGGTCACGGGGTTGAACTCGCCACCCATCCTGCGGCAGCAAAGCTCCTGGCCGCAGTGGCCCAGGCCGCCGATCATCCGGGCGGCATCGCGCACGCCGATCTGACGCATGTCCACGCGCACGTGGAACTCGCTGGCAAGACGACGGACGAGCTCGCGGAAATCGACGCGCTCCTCGGCCTCGAAGAAGAATACGGCCTTCTCGCCGTCGAAGAGGAACTCCACCTCAACGGGATGCATGTCGGTATGGGTTTCCTGCACCAGGCGGCGGAAGGCAACAAGCGCCTCGTCGGCACGAGCTTTAAGCTCGGCATTCTTTTCCTCATCGGCCTCGGTGGCGATGCGCAGCACGGGCTTCAGGGGCGAATTGAGCTTGGCGATAAGCTCGTCGGACACGTCCATGATGTCCGAAGTGCACTCGCCGAACTCGTGCCCGCGCTCGGTGCGCACGACCACGTGGTCGCCCGCGCGTAGCTCGACGCCAGCCGGGTCGAACCACAAGACCTTGGGGCCGACATTCAATTTAATAGGAGCAACCTGAACCATAGATTGCCTTTCTTATCGTAAACAACAGCACATCGATGCATGTTTCGGGGGATACATTATAACGAATGGCCTCATCAGCCTTTTGGGTCTGGCGCAGCGCCTCCATCAGCAATGCCGGCGTGGCATTTTGGGCAACGAGCCTGATTGAGTCGATTTCGTCGACGTTCACCACGCGCTCGGGCGCACCCGAAACCACCATCAAAACATCACGCAGCCAAGAGCGGATGATCGAGGTCATCTGACCCAAGGACTGCACCGTGGCAGCCGAAAGAGCCCGCTTGTTGCGCGCCTCGAGCTGCTTGAGCGCGGATGCCGCCAAGAAGTCCTGCGAGTCGGCCAGCTCCTCGGCCTGGGCGGTGCGCACCTCGTCGAGCGGGGCCTTTGCGCGTTCCAGCAGGTCCTGCGCGTATTCAAGGACGTCGCGCTCGTCGGATTGCGGAAGCAGGCGCAGCACCTCCATGATGCGCGACCTGAAGGACATGCGCTCGGAAGAAGAGGCGAAGGCGATGGCCTTGGTAAGCAAGCCGTCGCAGGCCTCGATGGCGATGCGCGCACGCTCGGCCGAAACACCGGTGTTCTGGGACAAGATGCCCGCCGCCTCGCTTGCAGGGATATGCCTGAAGGGCACCACCTGACAACGCGACACCAGCGTGGGCAGCACCCCTTCGCGCGTGCGGCCAAGCAAGATGAAGGTGATGGGGCCTTCGGGCTCCTCAAGCGTTTTGAGGAAGGCGTTGGCGGCCTGGACCCCCAACTGGTCCACGCGATCGAGGATGTAGACCTTATGCTTGGCGCGAATGGGCGCCATGCTTGCGTCCGCCACGATCTCGCGCACCTGCTCAACCAGGTAGCCGTGAGCGCCGGCGGGCGCGTAGTAGCGCACGTCCGGGTGGTTGCGGCGCTTCACGCGCCTGCATTCGTCGCAGGAGCCGCAGCCCTTCTTCGCGCAGATGATGGCCTGAGCAAAAGCATAAGCCGCCGCCGTCTTGTTGGAGCCGGCAGGGCCGGTGAACAAGTAGGCGTGACTTACGCGATCATGCTCGATGGTGGAGCGCAGGAATTCCCTGACCTGCGGCTGCCCTAGAATCCCCTCGAAAACATCGGCCATGGAAAGCCTTAGCCTTCCAGCGGGATGGAGGCCTTGACGTCGGTGTTGCGAAGCAAGATGGGCTCGAAGAAGTCGGGGGCCCAGACGTTGGAATCCTCGCCCCAGCCAAAGATATCCTTCAGCTCGAAGAAGATCAGGCGGGCGGTTTCATCCTTGGGGCCGGCCGAGGAAACAACGCGAATGCGCTCGGGGTTCTCGGCGGCAATGCGCGCGAAGCCGTTGTTGACGCGCGCATGAAAATCGGCGCCCGCCTGCTCCAGCCTGTCGGCGTTGCCATGGTGGGTGGCACGCTCAAGGCCTTCCTCCACCGATGCCTCAGAGGTAAGAAGGATGGTGCGGCACGGGTGAACCCCCTGGCACGCAAAGGCGTTTGCTTGGCGCACAAAGGAATCGGACAGACCGCGGCCATGCACCTGGTAGGCGATGGTGGAATCGTAGAAGCGGTCGAGCAAGACCACCGCACCGCGTGCGAGCGCAGGGATGATGGTCTCCTTGACTATCTGAGCACGGGCAGCCTCGTAGATCAAAAGCTCGGTCTCGTCGGACATGGCCGAGTTGCCGGGGTTGAGCACGATCTCGCGCAGCTGCTCGCCGATGGCGGTGCCACCGGGCTCGCGCAGGCACAAAACCTCATGCCCCATGGCACGCAAGCATGCAGCCAGGAAGGTGATGTGCGTGGTTTTGCCCGCGCCCTCCCCTCCTTCGAAGGTGATAAGTATGCCGGGGCCTATCTTCTCGTTAACGGAACTCACGGATGCTTAAGCCTCCAGTGCGTAGATGTCGTTGCCCTGAACATCGATGCCGACGAACACGGGCAGGTCCTTGACCTCGATGCGACGCAGAGCCTCAGGGCCCAGGTCGTCGTAGGCCACGACCTCTTCGGAAACGACGCACTGAGCCATCAGAGCCGCAGCCTCGCCGGTTGCAACGAAGTAAACCGAGGAGTACTCCTTGCAGGCTTTATGCACTTCTTCGGAGCGAGGGCCCATGCCGATGGTGGCGGTAAGACCCTTGGCCAGAAGCGTCGGGGTGGCGAAGTCCATGCGGGATGCCACCGTGGGTCCGATGGCACCTATCAGACGACCAGCCTTGGCGGGCGTGGGAGCCGAATAGAAGATGGTCTGGCCGGAAAGCCCATAAGGAAGAGAGGTGGCCTTCGCGGCCTCCTCGAGCAAGCGGGCATGACCCTTGTCGCGCAAAACGTATACGACGCCCGAAAGCAAGCATGCCTCGCCAACCTTGAGCTCGCGAGCCTCCGCCTTGCTTAAGGGGAGCTGAATCTGCTTAAAGTTCAACGGTGATCCTCCTCATGGCAGAGCCGTTCAAGTTCACGGCAACGGGAAGCGAAGAGATGTGGCAGGGAGCGCACATCACGCGGACGGCAAGCGCCGTGGTGTCGCCGCCCAAGCCGGCAGGACCGATGCCCGTGGCGTTGATGGCCGCCAGGAGCTCCTGCTCAAACTCCTCCCATTCGGGATGGGCGGAAGGAACGTCGAAGGGGCGCATAAGAGCGCGCTTGGCCAGGGTGCCCACCTTGTCGAAGGTAAGGCCCACGCCCACGCCGACGACCAAGGGTGCGCAGGCGTTTGCAGCCTGTTCGCGCACGCAGTCCAAAACAGCGTCGATGACGCCCTGCTTGCCGTCGTTGGGCTTGAGCATGACCACGCGGCTCGCGTTGTCGGAGCCGCCGTCCTTGAGCATCAGCTGCAGACGGGCGCCGGGGCGATCGGTGTAGTGCATCTCGCGGATAACGGGGGCGTTGTTGCCGGTGTTGGTGCGATCGAAGAGCGCGTCGCGCACGATGGAATTGCGCAGGCGAGCGGTCTTGGAAGCGCTGGCCATGGCCTCGTTCACGCCGATGAAGACGTCGCCGTCGAGCTCCACGTCGGGGCCGACCTCAAGGCAGGCCCAAAGAGCGCCCGTATCTTGGCTGATGGGCACGTGATCTTCGCGCGCAAGGTCGGCGTTGCGAACAAGCTGGTCGAGAATGAAGCGACCGCGCTCGGAGCTTTCGTTATCGCGCGCTGCAACCAGGGCATCGTAAACGTCCTTGGGCAGCACGGAGGCCAAGTGCGGCACGTTCATCAGGACCGCACTTGAGATGTCGTATGAATTGATAGTCCTCATAGGCAACTCGTTTCTTGTTCAACAGGAGCTTTGGCCGCTGAAGGCCAGGCTGCAACCCGCCGCCGCAGCGACAAGGCTTTCCCTCTATTCTACTTCTTGGAAGCCGACTTACCAGTTTCCTTTTTGTCAGAGGAAGCCTGCTTGCCCGCCGATTTGGCGCTGGACTTGGATGCAGATTTCGAAGCCGTTTTGCGCGTGGTCTTCTTTGCGCCCTTTACGCCGGACTTCTTGGCGGCGGCACGGGCTGCCTTTTCCTCGGCGGCGCGGGCCTTGCCCGGGCAATCGAAGTTGGGGCAGAGCTTCCAAGGACCGCGGTTGGTGGTGACGATGACCATCGGGGCGCCGCAATCCTCGCAGGTCTCCTGCGTGGCGGTTAGGGCACCGTACTGCGGCAGCGGATAGCCCACGCCGCACTCGTCATAGTTCTCGCAGCGGATGAAGCGCTTGAGCGTGCGCGGGTTCTTGTGCGCAACCAGGTTGAAGGTCTTGCCGGCAGCTTTGCAGGTGGGGCACTCGCCCACCACCACGTCGGGCTCTTTGTTCGTCTCGCATTCGGGGTCGATGCACAGAATGCGGGGCTTGCTGCGGAAAGCCGTGACCTTGATCTGGGGCATGCCGCAGACGGGGCAGGGCTCTTGCTGGGCCTCCACCTTGCCCTTGGGCAGCGGGTAGGTGACGTCGCAGTCGGGCCAGCCGGAGCAACCGATGAACATCGAGCGCGTTTTGTTGGAGGTGCGCAGCTGCAGATCTTTGCCGCACTTGGGGCAAGGGCCCACGTAGGCATCGGCGGCCACGGCGTCGGCCAGGGCGTCTTTGACCTCTTCCTGGTGTGGAATCAGGTTGTCGAGCTCGTGCGAGAGCATGTCGCGCGAGTGGGTGACAACATCGACCTTGGCACTTTCGCCCTTTGCGATGCTCGTCATCTGGGACTCAAGGTCGGCGGTCATGTCGGGGCTGGTAATGTGCGGGGCGAACTTGCCCAGCGCATCGATGACCGCGATGCCGAGCTGCGAGGGCTCGATCGGGTCGTTTTGAACATACTTGACCGCGTACAGGCGCTCGATGATGGAGTGGCGCGTGGACTTGGTGCCCAGGCCAAGCTTTTCCATTTCCTGGATAAGGCGGCCCTGCGAATAGCGGGCAGGGGGCTTGGTTTGGTCTTTGGTCTTGGTGGCGCCGTCGAAGTTGAGCGTCTCGCCCTCGGAAAGCGCAGGGAGCTGCTCGTCCTTCTTCAGGCCGTAAGGGTAGATGGCCCTGAAGCCCGGCTCCACCAAAACGTCGCCCTTCACTACGAAGGGCTCGGTGTTCACGTCGAGCGTGAGCTTGGTGCCCTCGACCGTGGCAGCCCATGAAAGCGTTGCCATGAAGCGGCGGGCGATGAGGTTGTAGAGCTTGAACTCAGCCGGAGGCAGGACCTCGGGCGAAGCCATGTTGGTGGGATGGATGGGCGGATGGTCAGTTGTCTCGGTCTTGCCGCGCGTGGCATGAAGCTTGTCCTGCGCCAAAAGCTTGCCGGCGTACTCGCGGTAAGCAGGGTTGCCCGAAATGCGCTTCAGAATGTCGCGCAAGTCGAGCGAAGAAGGGTACACCGTGTTGTCAACGCGCGGGTAGGAAATGTAGCCGTCCATGTAGAGGCTCTCGGCCAGGCGCATGGTGCGCGCAGGGCTGATGCCCTCGGCCGAGGCGGCGGCCATCAAGCTCGTGGTGTTGAAGGGCACGGGAGGCTGCACCTTGCGGCTACGCTTCTCGATGGAGGTAACGGTCGCTGAGGTTTGACCCTCGACCGTGGACATGACCGCATCGGCCTCGGCCTCTTTCTTGAAGCGCGCGGTAGCGTGCGGGGCCGAGAACTCGTGGCCCTTATGGTTGAAGGCGCCCTTGATGGTCCAATAATCCTCGGGGACAAAGGCCATGCGCTCGCGCTCCTTGGCAACGATGAGTGCCAAGGTGGGGGTTTGCACGCGACCGGAACTGCGCACGTTGCCGTAACCGGCAAACTTCACGATGGTGAGGTAGCGCGTAAGGACGGCGCCCCAGATAAGGTCGATGTCCTGGCGCGACTCGCCGGCCTGCGCCAAGTTGACGTCAAGCTGATCAAGGTCGCTGAAGGCGCGATTGATCTCTTCCTTGGTAATGGCGGAATAGCGTGCGCGCGAAACAGGCGCGGTGGTGTTTACCTCTTTGACCATGGCCAGCGCATCGGAGCCGATGAGCTCGCCTTCGCGGTCGAAGTCGGTTGCGATGACGATGGAATCGGCCTTCTTGGCCAGGTTCTTCAAGGAGCGGATGAGGTCCTTTTCCTTGGGCTTTTTTTGAATGGGCGCGTAAACCAGATACGGCAGCGCCTCCATCTTCCAGGCGGAAAGGGCGATGCCGTCCTCGGTGTAGGGCTTGCGCTTGCGCTTGTAGGGCGGCCTTTCAAGGTTGTCGGGGATGTTGGCCTCGACGACCTCGCCGTCTTCGGTCACGCCGCGCCAGCCGCCGCGCTTCTTATATACCAAGTTGGGAACGAAATCGGGCTCCAGGATGTGGCCGCGCAGGCCGATGGTCACCCAATCCTCGCCGTCTTTCTGAAAACGATAGACCGGCGTTGAATACACTTTGTCAGCTTTGGCCTTGGTGGCCCCCAAAAGCTCAGCGATGCGCTGAGCTGCAATGTTTTTCTCCGTGATAACGAGCTTCACACGATGCCCCTTTCGTGAGATTTTACGTGCGTGGGGATGAAAGCATGGCGCTTTCGGGGCGGCCATACGTCGGCGCCTTGGGTCGATAGGATACACGAACAGTTTGCACGGGCTAGTGCAAAAAAGAAAATCAGCCGCCCTCCCGATAAAGGAGAGCGGCTGATTTGAACATGCAAAAGCGAACGACTGAAGCTTTGGGTCTTACAGCTTAACCTTCAGCCAAACAGTCTTGGAGGTTGCCTTGTAGTTGCCCGATGCGGCAGCGGTCACACGGATCTTGGCTTTGTAGGTGCCATGTCCAGTGCCCTTCTTGATCATCAGGCGGCAGGAAGTGGAACCGTTGACCTTCAAGCGCGAAGAGCCGCCGATCTTCTTGAAGGTGACCTTGCCCTTAGCGCCCTTCACCTTGTACTTGGCGGTTGCATGGTTGCCTGCCTGAGTGGAAACGTAGCTTTCCTTTTTAACGGAGGTGTCAACCGTGAAGCTTTGGGCGATGCGATTGATGGTGAAGGTCTTGGTGATGGTGCCCTCGTAGTTGTTGCCCTTACCGGTAAGGATGATCTTGGCGGTGCCGGCGTTCAGGTTGTTGGAGTAGGAAATATTGTAGTCGCCAGACACGCCGGACAACACTTCAGGCTGGCGATAAGTTCCGTTGTAATCGATCGAGGTGTAGCTAAGCTTCGGGGTGCCCGAGATTTTAGCTTTTTTAATGGTGAAGCTCACGGTTTTGCTACCGCTGAAACCCTTGTCGGAAACCGTAATAGAGTGGGTGCCGGCATTGGTAGCGGTTCCCACATTTCTCGGAGTGATGGGCTCGCCGCAATAGTTAAGTTTCACGCTGGGCTCTTGAGCTTTGCCGCTATAGGTTGCAGCACCGATTTCACCTGCCACGGAAGCGTAGCCCATGTTCCACTTGCCATCCGTCTTCACGTCCTTAACCTTGATGGAAGTGATAACGAAAGCCCTGGTCTCGTCTTTATAGCTGGACAGCTTCGTGTAATCGACGAACAAGGCGGGGCAGAAGCGGGTGTTGGTATCGGGGTACTCATTCAGGTAGGCGAGGTTCGCCTTCTCGGCATTTTCCTTCGCAGCAGTCGATTCGTCGCTTACCTTAGCGGCAAACCTCAGAGCGATACGAGCGTCGGCGGCCATCCACTCTTCCTTGGTGCAAGTCATGCTGCCGCTCACGCGCTCGGGATCATCGGTTTTTTCACCATTGATCGTGATCCATTTTGCAGACTCCGTGCTCAGCCAATAGCCCTCGACTGTGATTTGGTCGTTGCTATCGGCGAAAGCAAAAGCCTTGGAGAACGGTGCCGAAAGATTGGTTGTATGGTAAACCGAATAGGTCTTAACATCGCTTCCATCGAGGCCGGCAATATCGTATCGATACGTTACGGCCGTGGTTTCATTTTTTGTTTCGAATTCGCTTTGAAGATCGGAAAAGCTGTAGTCCTTCTCGGTGGTGGTATTCACCTTATCGGAGGCCAATACAAGCTTATAGGGCTTAGCTGTATCATCCGCAAAAGCTTGGGAGGCTGTGGCACATGCCAGAGTGAAAAGCAGGGCAAGCGCAAAAGCGCCGAGGGCGAAAGCCTTACCTGTTAGACGTGCAGAAGAAGTCATGAAATGTCCTTTCGGCATATGCCAAGACCAACAATTTCTTACGATTGTTTCAAGTAACTTTCAGATTATACCGCTAACGCCCGCAGCTTAACAGCTAAAAAAGCGCCGGGGCCCTAGCCTCTGCCTTCCTGCGCCATAACAGCCTTGGTTGCGGCGATGGCGCATTCGAGCATGCCATCGTCGGGCTCGTTGGTGGTAAGGCGCTGCATCTGCATACCTGGCCACAGCACGATCTTGACCAAGGGCTTTTCGGGGTTGGATCCCGCCCATTTGACGGTGACCTCGTAAGTGATACCGGCGATAAGCGGCATGAACACGATGCGAACGACAACCACCAGGACGAACTTGAGAATGGAGTCGCTTATCCCCCAGGCCACGATGAGCTTGTCCACCGGGATGATCGTGTACACCAAAATGGCCAAAATCATCACCATCACCAAAAACGCGGTGCCACAGCGCACGTGCAAGCGCGGGAAGCTGCGTGCGTTTTCGGGAGTGAGTTCCAAACCATGCTCCAGACAGTGGATGGTTTTGTGCTCGGCTCCGTGATAGGCGAACATGCGCTTGATGTCGGGCATCAGGCTGATAAGCCAGATGTAGGCCACAAACACCGCCACGCGCAGCACGCCGTCGAGGATATTCCACGCAAGGGGGTTGCTATCGTAGTCCCCCACCAGCAAGTTGGAAATAAAGGCAGGCAGCAAGATGAACAGGGCAACGCCCAATGCCACGCCGAGCACCATCGAGATGCCCATCTCGGCCTTGCCGAAAAAGCCCTCTTCATCAGGCTTGGCGGACGAAGGCTCCGCACTTTCGGGCTTTTCATGATTGGCTTCTTCGCTTGCGGCGTCTTCGACGAGGCCTTGCGGGGCGGGCTCCGCCGCCGAAGAACCCGCTCTATCGGAGCGCTTCTGCAGTTCGGCGTAGGTGTAGCCCTCTTGGTCGTAGGCGTTGTTGGCAGCCACCTCGAGCGCCTTGAAACCCAAGACGAGCGAGTCAACGAAAGCCACGCAACCGCGCACCAAGGGCCAGGACATCCAGGAAGGACGCTCCTTCTTGGAAATGGAGCTTTCCTCAACGTAAATGGAGCCATCGGGCTTGCGGATAGCAGCGGCCCAACCAAGCTTTCCGCGCATCATCACGCCCTCGATCAGGGCCTGGCCGCCGATATGGGTTTTGTTCTCACCATCTTCCGCGAAAGCGCGGCGCGTTTCGGAGGGCATTAATCCAACTTCACCTTCGGGTAGGGCTTGCCGCAGCTCATCTTGCCCTCGGGGCAAGGGCCGCTCATGCAGGGAGCGCCGGCGTCGGCAAAGATATAGGGCGCGGTGGGGCGCACAAGCTCGAGCATGCGCCAGGCAAGCTCGCGGATCTCCCACTGCGCGCGGTTGCAGCAACGATGATTGAAGAAGTGACGCAGTTCGCGCGCGTTCATGGTCACGCAGATGCGCGTCTCGCAGCCGCCCGGGATGGCATAGCGCGCATCCTCGGCGGGAATCCCCAAGCCAAGAAGCTTTTGGTAGGCCTCGCCACTTGCAGCGACTGCTTCGTCGAAGATCGCCTTGGCTTCAGGGCTGGCCTCGATCGTATGGGGCACAACAACCGGCACGCCTTCCTTGAACTTAACGTAGCGCTGGGACTGCTGGTTGTAGCTGGCCAAGCGATGGCGCACCAACTGATGCGTGAGCGCGCGGGAAACACCATCGATGGCGAAAGTGTAGCTTGCATGCTCGAGCGTGGAAAAATGGCCGGAGTGCATGATGGTGCGAAGCACGCTCTGCTGACGCTCGGCGGGCATGGTCTCCATAAGCTCTTTGGCTCCAACGGGCGCATAACACAGGCGGGCCGCCGTCGCGATTGCGCGCTCGGGGTCGGGCGTATGGTACAAAAGCTCTACTTCCACAATGCTTCCTTCTTCGATATCGAATGCTCTTCAGCAAATTGGAGCCTTGGCCCCAAAGAAAACGGCTGGCTCCCAATTGTAAGCCAGCCGTCAAATGCCAAGCGCGCGAAATGCGCGCGCACTTGGCATATTCGGAATATCCGCATAAACGCTTCAGCCGGCGCATCAAAGCACCCAGCAAAAGAAAAGGCGCCCCGAAGGACGCCTTCAAAACCCGATGAGAAAAAACTACTCAGCAGCAGCTTCGGTCTCGGTTGCCTCTGCGGGAGCCTCAGCAGCTTCCTCGGCAGGAGCCTCGGTTGCCTCGGCCTCAGCGGCGGGAGCTTCCTCGGCGGGAGCCTTAGCGGCTTCCTCTTCAGCCTTCTTGGCGAACTCAGCAGCGCGAGCAGCCTTCTCGGCAGCCTTAGCC
>CAVBOO010000005.1:16331-19114 GCA_963597045.1 bacterium
GCCTCGGCGTCGGCAGCAGCAGCCTGCTTTGCAGCCTTCTTGGCAGCCTCGGCCTCGGCGACCTTGGCAGCAGCGGAACCGAACTTGTCGGAGAAGCGCTGGACGCGTCCGCCGGAGTCGATCAGCTTCTGAGTGCCGGTGAAGAAGGGATGGCACGCATTGCACAGGTCGACGCGGAGCTCGGACTTGGTGGAGCGAGTCTGGAAGGTGTTGCCGCAGGTGCAGGTGACGGTGCAGTCAACGTATTCGGGATGGATGTTTTGCTTCATTGATGGATCTCCTTATCACTACCTTGGTTTCCGTCCAAGGTGGAACAAAAGCCTGAATATAATATCACCCGCAAATTGGCGCCGCAAGGAAAATCCCCTGCGGCGCCAAGATTTTCCAGGCATATGAGCGCAAGCAACGGGGCTATCTGCGCTTACGGGAAGCACGCTACGCACAAAAATCACTCCTGTACGAGACGCACGCACCGTCTTTAGCACAGCGAGAACACGTTAAGGGCTACTTCTTCTTGAACTGGCTTTCGTGAGCTCGGAAGAAGTCGGTGCGGGGCGGCAGCTCTTTGACCGTATGGGCGCCGGCGGCTACTTCCTCGGGCGCGCACAGCTCGTCCAGACCCTCGAAGCTCCCCTCCCAGCTGAAGAACTTGGCGGGGTCGAAGGCCAGGTAATCGCAGATCTTCTCGCAGCCGGAGGGAACCACCGGATGCATAAGCAGGGTCGCCACGCGCAAAAGGTAGCTCGAATCGATCAGCACCTGGCGGCGCTCTTCTGCGCTCTCGGACGCCTCGGCAGCCTTGATGCCGCTCGACCAGTATTTGTTGGCGTAGCGGATGAAGCCCTCCACCAAAGGCATGACGGCATGAAGCTCGACCTTGTACATGGTTTGGTCGTAGGCCTCCATGGCCTTTTTGGCCTCGGCCACGCACTCGGCGGAGACGGCACCCAAGGGAATGCTGCAGTCGAAGCTCTTCGCAGCCTCGTACATGCAGCTGCGCGCCAAGCGATTGAACACCTTGGTAAGAAGCGCGCCTTCCTTAAGAGCGGGGTCGGCCACGCGGGGATCGTTGCGCTTGGCCTCGTCGGCCTCGAACACCTTGGGCTTGAAGCCAACCGACTTCTGACCCAGCGCAAGCGCCAGCCAGTGAGCACGAAGCTGCTCGGGCGTGTAATAGTTAAGAAGCTCGTCGGCAGTAGGAGGCTTCACGTCGCCGGAGCTTGATGCCTTCTTATCGCCGAAAAGAATGTGATGGTTGGCAATGAGCTTGGTCTGCTGCAGGGCGCCGTCGGCCGGGAAGGCGACGGGGGCACCCTCCTGCAAGGCGGCCCAAAGTGCGGGCTGGGCGACGCCGTAAAAATACAGGTTATCCTGGCCGATGAACTGGTAGATGTTCGAATCCGTGCTGCACCAGAAGTCACGCCAGGAGTCCTTGGGCAAACCGCGCATGTCGTTGGCCGCGATGGTCTCGGAAATAGGCGACACCAGACTCTCGGGCCAGCACCAAACGGTCAGACCCTCGACCTTGTTGCCCTTGCCGTCGGTCATAACCGGGCATTGCACGCCCCAGTTGGCATTGCCGGAAATGCGGAAAGGCACCAAGGCCTTGCCCGTACGGAAGCGTATTCCCGCATCGGTAAGGATGCTGCGCGCCTGGTCGCGGTCGTAGACGTTGTCGAACTCGAGCTCGAAGGACTGCTTGCCCTTCGCCGCCTCGCGATACTCGTGCTTGGGCAGCTTGGCGACAAGCTTGGCGTACTCGTCGTAGAGCTCCACCTTCACGAAGATGATGGGGGCAACCAAAAACTCGCTGATGGTTTTGCTGACCACCGGGCGCGTGCTTGGCTCTTTGCCCAGGCCTTCCACATAATCGCGCACAACAGGCGCCATCTCGGGAAGGTCGAAGTACCAGTTGGCAACCTTGCGCATCTCGGGGACGGTGTTCGACACCTTGGAAATGGGCTTGATCAGGTCCTCGGGCTCGTATTGATGGCCCAGGTCGCATTCGTCGGCGTAGGCCTTCTCGCTTTTACAGCCCTGCACGGGACAGTGGCCCTGCACCTGACGGCCGTTCAGGAACATGCCCACCTCGGCGTCGTAGAACTGGTTGGTGGACTCGAGGT
Source organism: bacterium (assembly GCA_963597045.1). Taxonomy (GTDB): domain Bacteria; phylum Actinomycetota; class Coriobacteriia; order Coriobacteriales; family Eggerthellaceae; genus Anaerotardibacter. Next base: position 18,455 of record CAVBOO010000005.1, read on the forward strand.
GCAGATGCCCGTTGTCGTGAAGCTTTTCAATGAAAGCATCCATGACCTGCTGATGGACCTCGCCGCAATGCCCGATGCCGGAGCCCTCGTAAATGTCGAGCTTGATATCATAGGCATCAAGGGTGGCCTTCTGGCGGTCGTGGTTGCGCGTCACGTAGTCGACGATGCTGCCCTCAAGCGTACCCGCCTCGACCTCTTTGCGATAGCCCTCCTCGATGGGGCTGCCGAAGCAGTCGGTGCCCGAGACGAAGCGCACATTGTCGGCTCCGATGCGGTCGCGCAGGAAGCGCGAGAACACGTCGGCGGGAACGAAGACGCCGCCCACGTGGCCGAAGTGCAGCGACTTGTTGCCGTAGGGCATGCCCGCCGTGACAACGGCGCGGCGCGGCCAATTGACTTCTATGGATTCTTTAGCCAATGCTCATGCCTCCACTAAAACTCGGCGTTTTCTTCCAGGGAGCGGCCCTGAGCCTTCTTCGCCGTGCGAACCAGGAACTCCTGGTTGTTCTTGGTGGCGTACAAAGACTTGATAAGGGTTTCCATGGCACGCTCGGTGTTGTTGCGGTTGGAAAGGATGCGGCGCACGGCCCAGATGAGCGGGGCCTCCTGCGGGTCGAGCAGCAGATCCTCGCGGCGGGTGCCCGAGGAAACGGGATCGAT